>JAGGSB010000038.1 GCA_021159305.1 Deltaproteobacteria bacterium
TAATATAAGCATTTTTAATAAATTTTCATTGGCGAGAAGACTTTTTGTTACTTTTTGGTCTTTTCAAAAAGTAAGGATAAGTCAATCAGTTAGGGTCTGACTCTTTTTTTGTTGTGTCCAGAGGCTGATATTTTTTTGCTTCAGAATAATTAGTTTATGGCTTTTCTATCAACTATTAACCATCAACTATCAACCCCCCATGTTTATCTGTGGCTAATATTTTTTAGATTCCGTGTCAAGCACGGAATGACAGGAGGGGGAATCCAGATTCCAGATTCCGCATCAAGTAATGTCACCCCGCACTACGATGCGGGGGCGGAATGACACGGGGCAGGGATCTAAATTAAGATTCCAGATATTTTGCTAAAGCAGAATTCCGGAATGACATCTAATGATACCCCCGCTGCTTGCGGCGGGGTTATTTAGTATCTGACTCCGATTTTTTTCAACTTGCATCATCTTCTTCTGGATTATGGGATAAACCGGCTACCTCGGCGACCTTATCTGGTAATCCAAGGACAAAAAGCACATCGTTAACACAAAATGGTGTGTTTACATTTGGATTGGATAATATTTGTGAGTTTCGACGTATTGCCAATACCGTAACTCCATATTTCTTTCTCATCTCAATTTCAGCGAGACTTTTTCCAACTAAAGGTGACCTTTCAGCAACCCTCAACACACTGACTTCAACATCGGGAAGCTGAAGTTTTAAATCGGCAAAAGATGATGACGCTTTGGAGAGACTTCGAAACATCTCGTAACCATCTGCTCGAACCTCAGCGACCAGCTTTTCGATTTCATCTCTTGGTATAAGATATTTCGCCAAAACCCGGGTAAAGATCTCCACTGATGTCTCAAATTCTTCTGGAATGACTTCGCTGGCTCCTAATTCATACAGAGGCTTCATCTCCTGGAGATAACGGGTTCGGACGATCAAATGAACCTTTGGATTAAGTCTCCGAGCAATTTCGGTAATTCTACGGGTTGCTATGGGATCGTTAATAGCAACTACAACAATTCTCGCATCTTTGATGTTTGCATGCTGAAGCACTGTCTCCTGCGTTGAATCGCCATAGCAAATTGGTTCACCCTGTGCCTGTTCACTCCTCACTGTTTCCGGGTTCATTTCAATGACTGTATAAGGAATGCCCGCTACCCTGGCGGCAAGTGCTACATTCCTACCACTCACTCCGAAGCCGATAATAACAAGGTGGTCTTTTTTGCACACAGCCTCTATCCTTGAAACAGGGTACAATCCCGATCTTAACCTTTTTGGAAACGGAAACCGCAGTATAATATTCGCTACCCGAGGCGCCACGGTTATAATAAATGGTGTCGCCGCCATGGTAAGCACAGAGAAAGTCAGAAACATCTGATAAATATTTCCAGTAAGTAAACCATGTTCAATGCCTGTTCTGGATAGAATGAAAGAAAATTCACCAACCTGGCCGAGCGCAAGACCAACCAGGATTGAAGTGCGTAAAGGGAGTCCTAATAAAACTGCTGCAAAACCGGCAATGATGGATTTTAAAACCAAAACGCTTAGAGCGATCAGCATAATGGTTGCCGGGTGCCTAAAAAGAAAACCTATATCCAGCAGCATGCCGATGGAAACAAAAAAGAAGGTTGTAAAGACATCCCGAAATGGTAAGATATTTCCAAGTGCTTGATGACTGTATTCAGATTCGGAAACGATCAATCCTGCCAAAAATGCACCCAGGGCAAGAGAAAGCCCCGCACTGGAAGTTATCCACGCAACTGCGAGGCATATTACAACTATGCTTAACAAGAAAAGCTCCTGGCTTCGCGTCCGGGCGATTTGATACAATACTTGTGGTACAATCCATTTAGCACTGACGATCACCAGCCCTATAATGCCGATTCCTTTAACAGCAAGAACGATGACGGACTCGACAGGATTGTCGGTTGTTCCGGCCAGCAGAGGCGAGATCAATATCATCGGCACAATAATGACATCCTGGAAGATCAGAATGCCAAGAGTTGTGCGTCCATGAGGGCTATCAACTTCAGCTCTTCCCTGTAGCAGCTTGAGAACAATGGCCGTGCTGGAAAGTGATATAAGAAAACCCAGGAAAATCGATTTGCCGATTGGTTGCCCTAGTTGGTTGGCTATGACAAAAGTAACCAGAACCGTCAGCAATACCTGAATCGAGCCGCCCAGCAGGACAGATTTCCTGATTTGCAGTAGTCTTTGAAGTGAGAACTCAATTCCAATGGTGAAAAGGAGTAACACCACACCGATTTCAGCCAAGGTTTCAACCTCATGAGTACCCTTTATCAGTCCAAGCCCATAAGGCCCGGCCAGTATCCCGGTAAGAAGAAATCCGACAATCGTCGGCACGCGAAGTTGGTGGCATATAAAGAGGACAGCAACGGACAACCCGAATATGATGATGATATCATTTAGTAGCGGTATTTCCATGATGTAATTTAGCTTCTAATTTCCAAGAAGCCTAAAGCAATAAGACATACAATGTTTATTACTTCTTTCTCTTTTAAGATACATAACAATTATTAGACAAACCTCTTTTTATATTGTTCCCTCCCCATTTTGCATAGAATATCATAAAAACCTTCAAAAGAATAAGAGGTTTTTATGACAATTTTATTTAGTAACCACAAATAAGCAAAAGAGTATTGAATTTTTATATTAAAAGTTGTAAAAGTATAAGGTAAATATTTTAAGGAGGCTTAAAATGGAAAGATTGGAAGTGGCCAAAAAGGCAAGACTAACCAAGCCCTCTGCTATTCACGGAATGTCAGCATTAGCAGCCAGTATGCCTGATGCTGTAGCTCTGTCCTGGGCACGACCAGACGCGCCTACGCCCGATCACATAAACAATGCAGCCATTGAGGCAATAAAGAAAGATTTGACGAGTAAATACTCTCCTCCGCCAGGTCTCTCGAAATTAAGGGAAGTAATTGCAGAGAAGGTAAGAAGAGATAACAATATAGAAGTTGAAGCTGATGGTGTGCTTGTAACCACCGGTGCAATGGAAGGAATATTTGCCGCCCTATTGGTTTTAGTTGATCCTGGAGATGAAGTTCTTATGCCTTCGCCAAATTACACTACACACGAGTTGTCGGTCAGAATGGCTTCTGCAACACCCGTTTATTTTCCCACTATTGAGGAGGAAGGATGGAGGCTGGATATAGATGCACTTGAAAAAGCAATTACCAAAAAAACAAAGGCAATTCTTTATTGCAACCCCTGCAATCCTACTGGTGCAGTATTTCCTGAAGAAGACTTAAGAAAAGTGGCGGAAATCGCAATAGAAAACAATCTGTGGATTATAACGGATGAAGCCTACGAATACTTTTTGTTTAATGGAGAAAAACACTTTTGTATCGGTTCCATTCCGGAAATGAAAGGGAGAGTTGTGGAAAACTTCACACTTACAAAAACCTATGCCATGACAGGATGGAGAATTGGATATGATGTTTCTACCCCAGATTTAATAAAAGAGGTGATTAAAGCTCATACTCCCATGACTATATGCGCGCCCGTTGTTTCTCAGTATGCCTCAATAGAAGCGATAACTGGGCCACAAGACTGTGTAAAAGAATTCTATAACCATTACTTAGAATGGAGAAACTTGATGTGCAGCCGTCTGGATAGGCTGAGTTCCATATTTTCCTATCATAAGCCAGAAGGTTCTTACAATATGTTCCCCAAGATTTTAACCAAAGAGGGAAAAGATTCGGTATCGTTTTGTATGAATCTTCTTAAAGGAGCAAAGGTAGCCACCACCCCCGGTGCACCTTTTGGTCCCACCGGCGAAGGACATCTGCGCCTATGTTTCTGCAGTTCAAAAGAGGTAATAACTGAAGCTTTTGATAGAATGGATAAATATTTTGGCATATAATTATAATTATGTATGAACAGATTTTTAATAAAGAGATTAATGGAAATTATACCTACATTGTGGGGTATAACCATAATATGCTTTTTAGTAATACACCTTGCACCGGGCAATCCTGTAAGGAGCGAAGGGACATTCAATCCCAATATCTCTATGGAGTCATTAGAAAAGATGAAAAAGATATATCATCTGGATAAACCATTATGGAAACAATATACTATCTGGCTAAATCATCTGATAAGGCTGGATTTCGGCAGATCTTTAGTTGATGGGAAAAAGGTAATAGAGAAAATTGGAAAACGCCTTCCTATAACCATAATTATAAATACTGCCAGCCTTTTTATTATTATAATCATTTCTGTCCCGTTAGGGGTCATTTCTGCTGTAAAAGAAAATAGTTTATTTGATAAGTTCTTTACTGTATTTGTCTTTGCCGGTTATTCCATACCTGCCTTTTGGTTAGCCTTACTCCTTATGATTCTGTTTGGTGTTCACCTTCGCCTTTTGCCCATATCCGGCGTTCACTCCATAGGTGCAGAGAATTTAGGGATATTCCCATATATCTGGGATATGATAAAGCACCTTGTACTGCCCGTAAGTATCTCTGCATTTGCCGGATTAGCTGCCTTTTCCCGTTACACGAGAAAAGGCGTGATTCAGGTATTAAAAGAACCTTATATAAAATTGGCTTATGCTAAAGGTCTTTCTCAAAACGAAATAATTTTCAAACACGCACTGAAAAACGCACTCTTGCCACTGATAACCATTTTAGGACTTGCCTTGCCAACCATTATCGGCGGCAGCGTGATTTTTGAAACAATCTTCTCCATACCGGGCATGGGTCAACTCTTTTATCAATCAGCAATGTCCCGAGATTACCCCACAATAATGGGAGTACTGGTTATTGGTGCGTCGCTTACTCTCATCGGCAATCTATTAGCCGATGTTTTATATATATTGGTGGATCCAAGATTAAAAGAAAATGTAATAGAGAGGTGAAAAAATGAAAACAATAGGTAAAGTGTTTTTTGTTTTATTCCTATCTGTTCTCTTCTTTGGTCTCAGCTATACAGCTCAGGCCAAAGAAAAACCAATAAAGGTAGGAATCGTGCTTCCTTTGACAGGACCTAAGGCCATGTTTGGTGAAATGGAGAAAAATTCATTCTTAATGGCATACAAAGATTTAGGTAAAAAAACTGTCATAGGCGGTAGAAAGATTGAGCTTCTATTTGAAGACGGCCAAGGCAAACCAGGTATAGCCAAATCTGCTGCAGAAAAATTGGTTCATAAAAACAAGGTCGTTATGCTCTCAGGTGGTTACAGTAGTGCTTGCAGCTACCCTATTGCCGGCGCTGCGCAATCTATGAAAATGCCTTTTGTAGATACCACTGGTGCTGCAGATAAGATTACTACTCAAGGATGGAAATGGGTATTTAGAGGCACGGCTGCTCCAGCCAGCAAATACACAGGAGCGTTATTTGATTTTTACAACAAAGTTGTTCATCCTAAAACTGCGGCATTGATGTATGAAAATACAGATTTCGGCACAAGTTCAGCCAAGGGTTTCAGGCAGGTATGCAAGAAAAAGGGCATTAAAATTGTTTTTGATGAAGCATATGAAGCCGGCGCCGTAGACTTTAAGCCCATGCTCGCCAAGGCAAAGAAAAGCAATCCTGATACGGCATATTGTATTTCCTATGTTATGGATGCGGCTTTAATTGCCACTCAAATGAAGGAACTGAACTGGAGTTGTCCATTCTTCGTCGGTGGTGCTGCAGGATGGACTATGCCTGAGTTTCTAAAAAATGCTGGTGATGCTGCACAATACATAGCTTCAACTACACTATGGGTCCCCAATGTTGCCTGGCCGGGAGCCAAAGAATATTATGACAACTATGTGAAAAAATATGGTAAAAAACCAGATTATCATGGAGCGCAAGCTTATGCCACCATGCAGATAATTGCAGATGCTCTCAACAGTGCAAAGAAAATTACACCAAAGGAAATTAGAAAGGCCCTCCTCAAAGCAGAAGTAAACACTATTATGGGTCCTATAAAGTTTGAAAATTGGAGCGATGAATTTGGACACAATTACACCAACCAGAACAAACCCACCACTTATGTGGTGCAGTGGCAGAATGGCAGACTTGAAGTTATTTGGCCCGAGGCGGCTAAATCAGCAAACTATGTTTATCCTGTCCCAAAATGGAACAAAAGATAAATACCAAGGAGGAAGAGTTTTGCTCTTCCTCCTAAATAATAATCTCAGGGAACAATCTTAATGTCCTTATTCTGGCAGACATTGATTTGTGGACTGTTATTGGGAGGCATGTATGCTCTTATTGCTATTGGTATGACATTGATCATGGGTGTAATGAAGATCATAAACCTTGCTCATGGTGCACTGGTAATGGTAGGCATGTATGTCACCTATGTTTGCTTTCACTACTGGGGAATTGACCCCTATGCCGCTCTATTTATTTCCATGCCTGCCTTATTTTTTATCGGTTGTCTAATACAAAAATACAGTATCAATACATTAATAGGGAAAGAATCCATCCTGCCAGAAAACCAGGTCCTTTTAACTGTAGGTATCATGTTGGTTTTGACAGAAACCATGAGGTTAATTTTCGGCTCTGACTATAAATCCGTGCATACCAGTTATACTGGTTCCAGTTTTTTTGTTGGCGATGTTTCGGTTAGCATTCCTATGGCGATCGGTTTCGTTATTGCTATGGTCTTTACCTATGCATTGCACATTTTTCTTACTAAAAGCGATATAGGAAGATCAATCCGAGCTACGGCTCAGGACAAAGAAGCAGCAATCCTTATGGGAGTCAATGCAAATAAAATTACTATTATCACCTTCGGCTTAGGTTCTGCTTTAGCCGCCGGTGGCGGAACACTGCTTATCCCTATATATTATTTATTTCCCGATATTGGACATGCCTTTGTAGCAAAATCCTTTATAATTACTATTTTAGGAGGAATGGGAAGCACGATGGGGGCATTGTTTGGAGGTTTAACTTTAGGTATTGCAGAATCTTTTGGTGCTACCTATATTTCCATGGGGCTAAAGGATGTTGTAGGTTTTGTTATTTTCATTATAGTGCTTTTATTCTTGCCGGGTGGCTTTAAGAGTCTAACTAAAAGGTGAATAGATGCTAAAAAAGTTTTGGTTTTTGTCTATCATTATTATAATAGCAATAATTCTTCCATTCATAGTGCAATCAAGTTATTATCAACATATATTTATTTTGATATTAATCTGGGGAACGTTAGGAGTAGCATGGAACCTACTGGGAGGATATACAGGGCAGGTTTCTTTCGGACATGCCGCCTTCTTTGGCTTAGGCGCCTATGGAGCGGGATTACTTGCATTCCATCTCCACATATCTCCCTGGTGGGGAATGATAGTAGGACCTGTTGCTGCCGTTATTATTAGTATCCCTATCGGTTTAATCTGCTTCCGCCTTCGCGGACCATATTTTGCCCTGGCAATGTTAGCAGTGGGTGAGATATGCAGACTCATTTTCACCGAATGGGTGCCTTTTACCAATGGTGCAATGGGAATACTTACCTTAACTACATTCAGTTCCAAATTGCCTTACTACTATATCGGGTTAGTCATGCTAAGCTTCAGTATGTATGCTGTTTATCGTTTGATGAATTCAAGAGCGGGATACTATTTCGTTTCCATCAGGGAAGACCAGGACACCGCAGAATCCTTAGGAATACCTACCACTAAATATAAAATGTATTCTCTTATTCCAAGCGCCTTTTTCTCGGGATTAGCTGGAGCTTTCTATATGAACTATATGAACTATATTGAACCATCTGTAGTCTTTTCCTTACCAGATGTATCAATAATGATAATATTAGTAGTGATATTGGGTGGGGTAGCCACATTGTGGGGACCTGTGGTTGGAGCAATTATCTTTGTTGTCCTAAGTGAGTTGTTCCGTTCTTCTTTAGGCTCAGCACACCTTTTGGTTTTTGGTGTTATCGTATGTCTGGTAATAATGTACATGCCTAATGGAATTATGGGCGAAGCAAATAAGATAAAAAAACTATTCCGCCGCAAAGGGGCACATATGGGATCTGAGATGACATGAGTTATTTCAAGGTTAAAAACTTAGTCAAGAAGTTTGGCGGCTTAACTGCCGTTAATGATGTAAGTTTTTCTATTG
>JAGGSB010000039.1 GCA_021159305.1 Deltaproteobacteria bacterium
TTTGCCATTATTATTATGGGTTAGTGTAATAAAAATGAGTTTATCAACAGTCTGTGAAGACCTGACCCCAATTGGAGGAGAAATGTTATCCAAAGTGAAAAGAATTAAAAAGAGATTTGACGAAATAACAAATTTGCTTATTCAACCAGAAATAATAAGTGATATGGAAAAATATAAGAAACTTTCTTCGGAACGAAAGGCAATAAAACCTATCGTTGATGTGTATGAAGATTATTGCCGCATTTTAAAAGAGACAGAAGAGTGTGAAGAGATGTTGGCTGATCCTGAATTAAAGAAATTGGCACAGCAAGAAATAGAAACACTGAACAAACAAAAGGTAAGGTTAGAAGAGAAGATGAAAGTTTTGCTTATTCCACATGATCCGCTGGATGAAAGAAATGTGATATTGGAGATAAGGGCAGGGACAGGTGGAGGAGAGGCGGCACTTTTCGCTCATGATCTCTTCAAAATGTATACGGGTTATGCTTTAAGAAAAGGGTTTCAGATTGAGGTGATAAGTAAAAATCTGACTGAGATGGGAGGACTTAAAGAGGTTATTTTGAATATTAAAGGTAAGGAAGTATATAGATTTTTTAAGCATGAGAGTGGCATTCATAGGGTCCAGCGAGTGCCTGTTACAGAATCGAAGGGAAGGATACATACCTCAGCGGTAACTGTAGCTGTTTTTCCTGAAGCCGATGAGGTGGAAGTGGATATAAATCCAGATGATTTGAGAATAGATACCTTTAGAGCCTCGGGTCATGGTGGTCAACATGTGAATGTTACGGATTCTGCAGTGCGTATAACACATATTCCCACTGGCACTGTGGTGAGTCAACAAGACGAAAGGTCTCAATTTAAGAACAAAGTAAAAGCATTAAAAATTCTAAGGGCTAAATTGCAACAACATTACCAACAAAAACAGAAAGAACAAACGGAGGAATCGCGTAAAAAACAGGTGGGAACAGGCGACCGCTCAGAAAAGATTAGGACCTATAATTTTCCTCAAGGGAGGGTTACGGATCATAGGATAAATCTTACATTATACAAATTAGAATCTGTAATGGATGGTGATTTAGATGAAATAGTAGAAGCGCTGAGCATCTATGAGAAGCAGCAGGCACTAAAAGATCTTTAAAACCCGATATTGTATGTTTTAAGCTCCTGGGTTGTATTGATGTTCACCAAGGATTTTTCAGCTTTAATAGATACGATTTCTTCTTCTTTTATAATATTTAATTTAAGATGAGGTAAAATATCTCTTATCCGTCTTTCACCTTTTCTTATCGCTTCTTCTATTGTTTTTAAACAACTCTTTTTATATAAAGCATGCAATGTCTGGAATCTTTCTTTGTAAAAGGGAACCACTATATCTACATTGTCTCTTTTTTTCCACTCATATTCAATGAGTTTGGTATCAATGAATGGCATATCGCAACCGCAGACGAATATCCAATCTGTAAGTGCATTTTTCAATCCTGTATAGATACCACCCAATGGGCCAAGGTAGGGTATTTCATCTTTAAAGGTAGTAACATTTAATTTTCTGTATTCTTCTGTTTTGTTAGCTATAATTATTACTCTTTTGCATAAAGTCTTCAATGTCTCTATCTGATGTTGAATTACAGGTTTTCCCTCAAGTTTTAAGAACGCTTTATTTCTTCCTATTCTTCTTGACCCACCGCCGGCTAATATGACAGCAGTGGGTTTTTGTTGAAGATTACAGCTTTTAGATGACATTAAACAGCGGCGGTGAAATATTTCTTCTTTTGTTTATCAATATAAGTGCCTTTCAGATATATATTTTTCCAATAAGGGTCCAGAAGCTTTTTTAGTTTCTCATCAAATTCTATAAGTCCTTTATTGTATTCTTCATCCTCTAACGCTTGTTTTGCATATTCATCTTCGGGCTGGGCGTTATATTTTTTTACCAGTTCTATGGCTGTTTTATGATGGTCTCTTATGGGACATCCCATAATATAATTACCTACCTCAGCTGGCGGTCTCTTATATCCATACTTATCTTGCCATTTTCTCACTGCTTCAAAGAATGGTTGATTATATACATCATTTAAGTTTTTACCATCTTTGTATGACTCCAATATATTTACAGGTGAATATGGATAAAAAGCACATGGTGTTACAATTCCGTTCCAGTCTATATACAAATATCCTCCTTCTCTACCTGAGGCAATACATCCTGTGGCTAAGACACCACTGTTCCAGAAATCGGGATAGAACAATTTCTTTTCCCATAGTATTTCTCTTTCCCTCTTGAACAGTTTTAACCTTTGCTCCGGTGTAATCATTAAATCCAATGTGTATTTATCTCCTATCGGCATATATTGGAATAACCATCCATAAGTTGCCTTTTGTTTTTCGAAATAGAAATCGAGAAATTCATCGCTTACCAGAAGCTCCGCATTATGCCGCGTGGGTGTTACAGATATACCAAACGGCACACCATACTCCCTCAAGTATTCAAATGCCTGCATTATCTTTTTGAATACACCTTTTCCTCTTCGCGCATCTGTTTCTTTTTCAAAGCCCTCTACCGAAACGGCAGGTGTAACATTCCCCAAATCTGCCATTCTTCTTGCAATTTCTTTAGTAATTAATGTTCCGTTTGTATAGAACATAAAGAAATTCTCAGGATACTTTTCTACCATATCAAGAATGTTTTTCCCTTCGCTCTGGTAGATGAAAGGTTCTCCTCCTGTGATTACCGTAAAATGGGAACCCCAAAACTCTGTTTTCTCTTTTATTATACGATCAAATAAATGAAAGGGAATAGTTTCTGCCGATTTTGAGTCAGAAGAAGCATAACATCCGATACAATGGAGATTACACCTCTTGGTAGGCGCAATGACCAAAAATGCAGGGGGGTCTCTCCTGTATTTTTCTTTAAATGCTTTAAATTTTCTTTCTTTTTCTTCGTTAGGCAACATCAGATATTTTGCAAATACATGGATCATTACATTTACAACATTTGGTGACAAAAGTCCTTCTCTTATCCTTTTGTCTACCATTTCAAACAGGTTATTCAACACTCTGACTTTTTCTTTCTGCATCTCTAGTGGTCTATTTTCTATATTTTCTATAACCAGTTTCTTAAACGCTAAGGTTTCTCCTTGTTTGAGTAAAAAAGACCTCGTAGTTTTGTAACTCATCATTATTTTACCAACATCCGTGGTAACGTTAGAAAGAGTGCTTGTAAACTTTCTTAAGTTCATTTGATATTCTCCTCTTACTTACATTTCATACTTTTTACATCAGGCAAACCAACATTTTTTACATCATTCAAGAATGATTTTAAAAAGTCGGATCGCAATCTTATGTATTGGTCTATCAACTCTGTTAAAACTTGTGCTACGGATTTCCCCTCCAAAGAACTTATTGCCTTTAGAATTTTGGCTTTTTCCTCTTCAACTCTTACTGTAAACCCTCGCATTCTACACCTCTCTTATAATTATGCATCAATAATATTATAATGCAATGATGCAAAAAGTCAAGTTTAGTAATATAGATTATGGTTATTATCTAAGAAAACTGAGGATTACAATAATGTAAATAGACCTCTCTTGGAGAACTGGTTTTTTCGCAAACTTGCAAAAAAAACCACAAGAAGGGAAATCTCAAACCTTATAAGGCTTTCTTTACAACAAAGAGATGTAATGTTTGATTTAGTAAGAGTAAACTACAACGATTTAGATCTTTCTTCTATCTCTTCAAACACACTGAATACATTTTCCAATGCTGTACTTATCCACTCCTTGCTATCGTTTATATATCCTTCAATTAATGTTCCCGTTCCCATCTCTTCTTTTTCTTTAAATAAGAGATAGCTGACAAATCCTATGATGCCACCAACAATAAGAGAAGAAGAGAAATCAAGGAGCTTCTTTCTAATAAGACGAGACAAAAAAATATTGGATAGAACTACAGTACTTCCCACCGCAGTTGCTTTTATTCCACTTCTTTCTACATTTATCAAGTCTATTGGTGCTAAATATAGTCCATATTCAGAAGCAATTTTTGCTCGGCGTTTAATGTTTTCCCATTCTTGTTTGTTTTTAGTTATATACTCTTTACAATTTTTCTCCACAAAATTTGTTAAATCGGTGAGCATAGATTGGAGATTACTCTTCCCCCAGTCTTCCAATTTTTTCTTTAAATCTTCCAAAACATCTTTTTCTGGAATTATTTGTATAGAATAATCTGTTTTTAATGTAGATGTAAGCTCACTTAGTTTGTTGTTATATTTTTCCAATATTTTTTTCATGTTTTCACCTCTTTTTTAATATCTCTTTCTTCTATTTCCCCGCCGGGCGAGATTTCTCTAAATATTTGTCCAAAAAATTTAAAAAGCTGGCAATATCTGTTCTTATAGCAATCGGGCGCAAGTCCTGCCTTCAGACATATATGTTTTAAAAATGTCTCCTCATCCCATTTCTGTTCTACCGGCACCTGTGGAAGTAAGATGCCACTCCATTTGCCGCAGCGTATAAACAATCCATGTTCACCAATCTCAAATTGCAAAGAGTATTTCTGGTGTGGGTTGAGCATTTCTGGTTCAGAGAGAACGCTAATCTCTATTGTTGTGAGATTGAGTTCTCTTTCTTTTAAGTGGTCAAATCGCGGATCATTGAATGCGCTGGATATAGCAGCATCAATTATTGAGCTGATCAAAGGCCCTTCTCCTAATGGATAGCCTATACATCCTCTTAGGTTGTGGGAAGGATAACTTTCCAATGTTACGAATATTCCTCTCTGTTCATTAAAAATGGATGGATAGTTTTGAGGTTGAGTAAGATATTTGTGTTCTTTTAGATAATATTCTATGGATTCTCTTGCTAATTTTACAAGGAAAATACCTTCTTCTGCCGAAAGTTTTCTCATATCCCATCTCCTAAAACATTTCTGCATCTTTTACACAATTTATTTGCATCTACATCTGTATCATATTTCCAACAACGCTCACATTTTTTTCCTCGAGCATGAGCTACATATATTTTTAGTCCTCCTTCTTCCAAACAATACAAAGAAGAGGCAGGTTTTTCATTTAAAAATAGATGAGAAGCAATGGCAATATCTGCCAATTCATCTCTGTGTTTTTCCAATATTCCTCTGAATTTCCCATCATCTTCAATGTAGATGTCAACTTCGAGAGAATTGCCAATCTTCTTTTGTGAGCGAATCACCTCTATAGCTTTGTCTGTTTTAGTTTTGAGTTCTCTCAAAGCTGTCCATTCTTCTGTAATCCGGGTATTTAACCAATCATCGTTTAATTTGGGAAACCTTTCCAGATGCACACTTTGTTTCTTTTCTTTTAAGTTTGCAAAGGAATAAGCCTCTTCGGCGGTAAATGAGAGAATGGGTGCGATTAAAAATAAAAATGTGCGTAGTATTTCAAACATTGCCGTTTGCGCACTTCTTCTTTTGTTGCTATTCATGCTTTCACAATACAACCTGTCTTTTAGTATATCAAGGTAAAACGAACTTAACTCATTTGCACAAAAGGATGTAATCAACTGATATATTTTATGATACTCGTATGTTTCATAACTGTTTAGGATTTTTCTCTTTAAGCTTTCCAATTCTGTTAATATCCATTTGTCTATGTTTTCTAAGTCTTCATGCTTTAATTTATCCCTTTCGTCAAAATCGGACAGATTACCAAGAAGAAATCTCAGTGTATTTCTCATCTTACGGTAGTTGTCAATTAACCTCTTTAATATTTCAGGGGAGAGTTTAATGTCATTTCGATAGTCTGAAGCGCAAACCCACAACCGTATTATCTCTGCACCGGATTTGTCTATTATTTCCTGAGGAGAAATTACATTTCCCAACGATTTGGACATCTTTTTCCCTTCTGCATCTACTACAAAACCATGGGTGAGAACTGTGTTGTAAGGAGCTCTGCCTCTGGTGGCAACAGACTCCAGGAGCGAGGACTGAAACCATCCGCGATGTTGATCTGAACCCTCTAAATACATATCTGCTGGCCATTTTAATTCTTTCCTTTCTTCAAGCACAGCGGCATGACTCACGCCAGAATCAAACCACACATCCAAAATATCTGCTTCTTTCTCGAATTCTTTTCCCCCGCATCTTTCACATGTAAAATTCGATGGTAGAAAATCTTCTACCTTTTTTTCGAACCATATATCTGTTCCCTCTTTTTCCACATTTTCTGCTACTTTTTCTACAAACTCTCTACTAAATTGGATGGTGCCGCATTTTTTACATTTGATTAAAGTGATGGGGACGCCCCACGCTCTCTGCCTGGATATGCACCAATCGGGTCTTGTCTCCATCATAGCCTGCATTCTATTTTTCCCCCATTCCGGTATCCACTGAACTCTGTCTATTTCTTGTAAGGCTTTTTCTTTCAAGGGTTCTATAGGTATAAACCATTGTTCTGTAGCTCTAAAAATGACAGGCTTCTTACATCTCCAGCAATGAGGATAGGAATGGGTGATTTCTTCTTCTAAAACTAAGGTGTTCATCTCTTTTAATTTTTTTATAATAGCTTCATTAGCATCAAAAACGAACATATTGCTAAAATACTCTATATTAGAGGTAAATCTTCCCTCTTCATCTACAGGAGAATAAACAGGAAGATGATATTTTAATCCTATACTATAATCTTCTTCTCCGTGGCCTGTAGCAATGTGAACACAACCTGTTCCTTCATCTAAATTGACAAAGTTTCCATTAAGCACCCGACTAATACGACCATAAAAAGGATGTGCCAGTTCCATTCCTTCTATTTCCTTTCCCTTGATGGTGGAGATGATATTGTAATTTTTGATGGAGAATTTCTCCATCAGTTTTTCAACTAAACCCGTGGCTAAAAAGTAAACATTTCTTTTTCCAATATCTACAAAGCTATAATCTATATCAGGATGAACACATACCGCTAAATTTGCAGGTAAGGTCCAGGGGGTGGTAGTCCAGATAATTACACTGACTTTTTTCCCCAGGAATCTTTTGTCATTTTGTGACATGTTGGTGAGAAAAGGAAAGCGTACATAAACAGATGATGACCTGTCTTCTTCATATTCTACTTCTGCTATTGCTAATGCTGTTTTACAGGATGGACACCAGAAAACAGGTTTTTTCTTCTTGTAGATCGTGCCTTTCCCTACAAATTTAGCCAATTCCCTCAGTATGTTTGCTTCGTATTTATAATCCATAGTAAGGTAAGGTTTGTCCCACAGGCCAAATATACCCAACCTTTTGAATTCCTCTCTTTGAATGTCTACAAATTTTGCGGCAAACTCTCTACATGCCTTTCTCATTCTTTTTTTATCTGCTTTTCCTATTTCTTTTTCTACCTGATGTTCAATAGGAAGACCATGGCAATCCCAGCCAGGAACGAAAGGAGTGTTGTAGCCATTCATAAATTTTGCTTTTATCACAATGTCTTTTAATATTTTGTTCAATGCATGTCCAATATGAATATGACCATTAGCATAAGGAGGACCATCGTGAAGAATAAATGTACTTTTTCTTTTTTTACATTCTTCCAATATCTTTTCGTAGAGCCTTATCTTTTCCCATTTTTCTAATATTTTAGGTTCTTTCTCATTGAGATTTGCCTTCATTGAGAATTTTGTTTTGGGAAGGAGCAGTGTATCTTTATAGTTCATCTTACCTCCTCAGGCGAGCCGCGAATTTTTCCTCTATTCTTTGCACAACCTTGTTTATAATATACTGAACCTCATTATCGGTAAATGTCTTTTCATCATTTCTCAGGATGATGCGAAATCCCACACTCTTTTCTTTCCCTTTGGTGAATAGGTCAAAGATATATATTTTATCGATGTGTTTATCTATATCTTCTATTGTTTTTAGAATTTCACCTACCAGTATATTTTTATCCATGAATAATGAAATGTCTCTAATAATCAGCGGATACCTGGGTAAATGGCGAAAGAAGATGAGTTTTTTGCTTTTTTCTACTATTTCTGCAAGGTTTATTTCCCCTAAAATGATGGTGTTTTTTGTCTTCAATCTTGTTTTGTGAAGTATTTCAGGGTGAATCTCACCGAAATGACCTATTATTTTTTCCCTAAATATTACATCAGCTGCTTTCTGGGGATGGAAAAATGGATTTTGAGTTTGCCTGTATTCTACATCTGCACCTATTAGATAAAATACATTCTCAAAAAAACCCTTTATATCGTAAAAATCAAAATTCACCTCTTTTTCATGCCAGCAGGGTTCATACCTTCTACCAAACAGAGCTATACCCAGAGTGAGTGGTTCATAAGGTAGTTTCCCTTTTTCACCTTCTATAAAAATCTTTCCTATCTCAAACAAGGGAACTCTCAAAACAGATCGGGATACATTCAAAATTACATTATTTAGCAATCCCAATAGGAGGGTAGGGCGCATCACATTTTGTTCCAGGGAAAGCGGATTGTTTATTTTTACTACTTCATTTTCATTTTTTATCAGGTTATATTTTTCTAATTCTTCTATATTTACAAAGGAGTAATTTATTACCTCCGATAATCCGTTATTTAAAAATGTATCTTTTATTTTTTCGGATATAGTAGCTAATTTATTTTTCTTTTGAGGGATTAGGGGAGTGGAGGGAAGAATGGAAGGAATATTGTTATATCCGTAAATTCGAGCTACTTCTTCGGCGATGTCCTCGCACTGAAACAGGTCAAAGCGAAATGTGGGAACATGGACGAGAAATTGTTCTATTCTGTCTTCCAAGCCCATATGTAGATTTTTAATAATATTTCTTATCTTTTCATCTTCTATATCATATCCGATAATTTCTCTTATATCGTTATATGAGCATATTATTTCTTTTTCTGGAAAGCTTGCGGTTTTTACATCTACGAGTTCGTGAACAATATGTCCCTGAGCATATTTTTGTATGAGATAAGCGGCGTAGTTTACTGCCTCCATTGTTTCTTTGGGATCTACTCCTCTTTCAAAGCGGTGTGAGGCATCAGTGTGCATCATAAGTTTTCGAGCTGTCATCCTTACCGATACGGGGTTGAAGTGGGCACTTTCTATTAAGACATCTCTTGTTTTTTCAGTAACGCCTGTTTCTTCTCCTCCCATAATCCCTGCGATAGCTATGGGTTTTACCTTGTCTGCGATAACGAGCATATTTTCAGAGAGCGTTCTTTCTTTTTCATCTAGTGTGATGATATTTTCTCCATCCTTAGCATTTCTCACGATAATTTCACTGCCTTTCAATTTTTCTACATCAAATGCATGCAAAGGCTGTCCTAAAGCGAGCATAACATAATTTGTAATATCCACAATGTTGTTGATAGGCCTTATCCCGCATTTAAGGAGTCTGAAACGAATGAGAAATGGAGATTCTTTTATGTTTACATTTTTTAGTAGTCGAGCAGAATAACGGGGACAATCTTTGGTATTTTCTACCGTTACTTTTATCTTTTGTTCAAATTTTTCTTCTTCTAAATTATATTCTAATTTTTTTAATGGTTTATTAAAGATAGCAGAAGCATCTCTGGCAATACCCAACATGGAAAAGCAATCACCGCGATTGGGGGTAATATCAAAAGTTATTAGACAGTCATTAAATTCTTTTATATCTTTCAGGTATGTGCCGTTTTCTACTTCTTTTTCCAGCTTTATCAATTCTTCATTTTCCATTCCGAGGTCTTGAGTTGAACATATAACACCATAAGACACTTGACTGCCAAATGTCATTTTTTGTACTTTCTTTTTTCCTACCTTGCCTCCTGCCTCTACCACCGGTATCTTGTCTCCTATGTTCAGTGAAAGATTGGTTGCAATTTCTATATCTTTATCTTTTATATCTACTGTTACCCAGTTAATGTTTCCTTTTTTTATATCTTTTATTTCTCCTGCTCGAGCCGATCCCAGCATTTCATTCAAGCAGATTATACTCTCTGCTTCTAATCCACCCATTGTGAGTTTGTACGCGAATTCCCTGGCATTGCAGGGAATTTCTACGAATTCACTGAGCCAGTTTAATGAAATAATCATAACTAAGCAAAATTTTTCAAGAATCTATAATCGTTTTCAAAGAGTAGCCTGATATCATCTATGCCGTATTTGAGCATTGCCATTCTCTCTACACCCATACCAAAAGCTAAGCCTTTCCAAATTTTCGGGTCGTATCCTGCCGCTTTAAATACATTGGGATGAACCACACCGCAGCCTAATATTTCCAGAAAACCTGTGTATGAACAGAGTCTGCAGCCGTCTCCCTTACATATAATACATTCTATGTCTACTTCTGCCGAAGGCTCGGTAAACGGAAAATAACTGGGGCGAAAACGGAGTTTTGTCTCTTCTCCAAAAAATTCCTTTAAAAAAACTGTCATAATACCTTTTAGATGAGAAAAACTCACCTTCCTGTCCACTATCATTCCTTCTACTTGATGAAACATGGGCGAGTGAGAGACATCGGCATCTCTTCTGTAGACCTTTCCCGGCGATATAAACATTAAGGGGGGCACTTTCTCCCTTAAGACGCGTATTTGTACAGGAGAGGTATGGGTACGCAGAAGTATGTCCTCATCTATGTAGAATGTATCATGCATGTCTCTTGCCGGATGCTCTTTGGGCATGTTGAGCATATCAAAATTGTATAATTCATATTCTATCTCCGGTCCTTCCTCGATAGAGAAATTCAGTCCTTCGAATATACCTTCTATTTCTCTTAGAACGATATTCAAAGGATGCAGACTGCCTTTTGCATATCTTCTACCGGGGAGAGAAACATCCAATTTTTCCCTCTCCAAGGATAGATTTTCTATTTCTTTTCTTATACCTTCATTTTTCTGTGAAAATATCTTTTCTGCTTCTTTCTTCAGTCTATTTATCATCTCTCCGTAGTTTTTCTTTTCCTCTGCAGGAAGGGTGGAAATATTCTTTAAAAGTTTCGTTATATAGCCCCTTTTACCTAAGTATGCAGCTTTTATTCGCTTCAGGTTTTCTAAGTCACGAATCTCTTTTATTTCCTGATTTAACTTCTCTAATATTTTTTTCAACTTTACTTTACTGCCTCTACTATTTTTTTAAATGTTTCTGGTTCTCTTATCGCGAGTTCTGAGAGCATTTTTCTATTTATATCTATTTCGTTTTTCTTTAAACCGTGCACAAAACTACTATAGTTGAGACCCAAGGCTCTTACTGCAGCATTGATACGAGTAATCCATAGTTTTCTAAATTCCCTTTTTCTTATCTTTCTATCTTTGTAAGCATTAGATAACGCTCTGCGCACAGCTTCTTCAGCATTTTTATAGGTACTATGTCTCCTCTGATAGTAACCTTTTGCCATTTTCAGTATCTTTTTGTGTTTTCTTCTCCTATAGGGACCTGTTCTAACCCTCATTTTTCTCTCCTATGCGTAAGGCAAAAGCCTTTTTAAATTCTTTTTTTCTTTACCCTTAACGATATATGCAGCTTTTCCTAAATTTCTTTTCCTCTTTCTATTTTTACACTCCAAGAGATGACCTCTGGACGCTTTGGCTCTTTTGAATTTTCCGCTTGATGTTTTAGAGAATCTTTTTGCTGCCCCTCTCTTCGTCTTTAACTTTTGTAACTTTTGCATTTGTCCTCCTATTTTGGCAAAAAAATAATTACCATTCTGCGACCTAACATTTGAGGAGTTCCTTCCATTGTTCCTACATCTTCAAGATCGCTTTTCAATCGCTCAATAAGGTTATTAACGAGCTCATGTTTTACGAATTCTCTTCCCCTAAAGAATACATTGAATTTCACTTTACAGTTTTCTTCTAAGAAATTATATGCACACGATACCTTTACATTGTAATCTGCATCAGCGATACGAGGCCTAATTTTTACCTCTTTTACTCTCATCACCTTGCGTTTCTTTTTTGCTTTTTGTTCTTTTTTCTGCTGTTCATACTTATATTTTCCGTAATCCATTATCTTACAGACAATGGGCTCTGATTTTAGAGAAATGGCAACTAAGTCTAATCCTGTTTCTTTTGCTCTGTTCAATGCCTCGCTTATGGGAGTGATGCCTATTTGTTCCCCTTTTTCATCAACTAATCTCACTTCTTTAGCTTTGATGTTTTCGTTAATATGAGGCATTTCCCTTCTTCTTTTAGAGATATTCATATAGTTTGATTTATTTTGTTTTTACACATTTCATTTATCATATTTGAAAAAGTGTCTACGCTAAAACTACCCATATTTCCTCCCTTTCTTTGTCTTACAGTAATATTTTTTCTCTCTTTCTCTCTTTCCCCTACAATGCACATGAATGGAATATGTTCTTTTTCTGCTTCTCTTATCTTTTTAGATAAGGTTTCTCCTCTTGTATCTATTTCTATTCTTAAACCTTTCTCATTGAACTGATTATATATCTCCATTCCGTAAGAAAAGAACTTTTCGGATATAGGCAGAATGCGTGCCTGTACCGGTGCAAGCCATAAAGGAAAATCTCCGGCGAAATGTTCTATTAAGATAGCAACGAACCGCTCAATAGAACCCAAGATTACACGGTGAACCATCACAGGCCTTTTTTCTTTTCCATCTTTGTCTATATATATCAAATTGAAACGCTCAGGCAAAGCAAAATCACACTGAATCGTAGCACATTGCCACTCTCTATGCAAGGCATCTTTTAATTTAACATCTATTTTTGGCCCATAAAATGCCCCTTCACCTTCGTTTATCTGGTATTTTTTACCTGTTTTTTCTAATGCTTGCTGTAGGGCTTGTGTCGCCTTTCGCCAGTTTTCTTCACTCCCTATGTGTTTTTCCGGTTGAGTAGAGAGTTCTAATGTGAAATCAAATCCGAAGATATCCATTGTATCCTTTACGAAGTCCAGTACCTTTATGATCTCCTCGTTTAATTGATCGGTCTTGCAAAAGATGTGGGCATCATCTTGTGTAAACTCCCTCAATCGCAACAAACCGTGCAAAACACCGCTTTTTTCATGTCTATGCACTATGCCCAATTCAAAATATCTCTTGGGCAGTTCTCTGTAACTCCTCTTTTTAAATGCATAAACAGCAATATGTCCCAAACAATTCATGGGTTTTATGCCAAATTCCTGGGCTTCTACTTTTGTGAAATACATTAAATCTCTATAATTATCATAATGTCCGCTTTTCTTCCATAACTCTGATCTCAGAAGTTCAGGCCCTTTTACAAGTTCATACCCTTTTTTCAGGTGTTCTTTCATTTCGTATTCTTCTATTAAATGCCTGAGCATTGCCCCTTTGGGATGCCAGATGACAAAACCTGCACCTATTTCATCTGTGATGTGAAACAGATCCAACTCTTTTCCTAATTTCCGATGGTCCCTTTTCTTTACTTCTTCTAAAAAATGAAGGTAATTATTTAGATCTTTCTTTGTGGTGAAACACGCTCCGTGTATTCTCTGCAACATTGGCCCTGTTTCTATGCCCTTAAAATATGCACCTGATACAGTTAAGAGTTTGAAATACTTTATAAAAGAGGTAGAAGGAACATGCGGACCTCTACATAGGTCTGTAAAATCCCCCTGGGTGTATAGACTTACTCTATTATCTTCTATTCTTCCAAGTATATCTACCTTGTATTCATCATTACTGAAGTAACTTAGTGCTTCTTCTTTGGATAATTCCTTTCTTTGAAAACTATAATTTGCTTTGACAATTTTTTTCATTTCGTCTTCTATGGGAGAGAGATCAGAAACCGTGAGCGTTTTTCCAATATCTATATCGTAGAAGAAACCACTATCCGTTGCAGGACCAATGGCAAATTTCGCATTTTTATATATGTGTTTTATGGCTTGAGCCATTACATGAGCTGCACTATGCCGCAGGACTTGAAGACCTTCATCGTCATCTGCGGATATCAGTTCAACTTCTTTTTCAATATCCAATATCGTGTTCAAATCAACAAGCTTGTTATCAATCCTCGCAACAACAACATTGTTCTTTCTATTTTCTCTTATATACTGCAATATGTTTGTATTCTTTTTTAAGTTTACTTTTTCCATTTGTTCCTATAACACAAAAATGGTGGGCGCAGGAGGTTTTGAACCTCCGACCCCTTGCACGTCAAGCAAGTGCTCTCCCCCTGAGCTATGCGCCCACACAAGCAAGTATTTGTTAGCACTGAATATGCAAAATGTCAAGACAAACAACAAAGTTGTTTGCTTGCAACTCTCTGCGAGAGTTGTCAAGACAAAGCTTCCCCTCTGTGCCAATATAAGTGAGACACTTCCCAACCCACAATTTAATGTATAATA
>JAGGSB010000040.1 GCA_021159305.1 Deltaproteobacteria bacterium
TAGGAACGACTATAAAATCATCTCATCATGCCGTTTCTAATTATCAAGCTTACCGTACCCGTATCGTGGTTGAGGCAACAAAAACGAACATAAACATGCAAGAGGCGGTTCCCGTTATAGAAAATAAACTGTCCAGCGAAATAGCAGGGATATTTTAAGGATAGCTAAAATTCGCGGTTATGTAGTGGGTATTTCTTATGATAAACCGGGAAAAATAATTTGAGAGAGGAGGAGATTGTAAATTGTTTAAAGTTATCTTGTGTGATAGGGTGGCAGAAGAAGGAATAGAACTTCTAAAAGATAATCCAGAAATAAAATTAGAAATAAGAGATACTGTATCTAAGAGTGAGCTACTTAATTTTGTTGAAGATGCAGATGCAGTGATAACACGCAGTGCAACAACAATTGATAAAATTTTTTTAAGTAAAGCAGGGAGGCTTAAAATTATTGGTCGTGCAGGTGTAGGAGTAGATAATATAGATATAGAGGAAGCGTCCAGAAGAGGCATTATTGTAATGAATGTCCCTGCCGGTAATACCTTAGCTGCAGTGGAGTTGACAATGACTCACATCTTATGTGCCCTGAGGTCTCTACCTAACGCCTGTTATGAATTGAAGCACAATCATATATGGAATAGAAGAAAATGGGTAGGAACGGAGTTGAATGAAAAAACAGTAGGCATAATAGGCTTTGGAAGAATAGGTTCAAGGGTTGCTACAAGATGTATGAGTTTTGGCGCTAAAATTGTAACCTATGATCCTTACATCAAGAAGGAAAAGGCAGCAAGTTTAGGATGTAAAATAGTAGACAGTTTAGACGAGCTTTTGGCAGTATCCGATATTATCACTATACATACACCGAAAACAGAGGAAACATATAATATGATCACCTCAAGAGAGATAGAAAAAATGAAAGATGGTGTGATACTTATAAATTGTGCCAGAGGAGGGTTGTACAACGAAAATGACCTCTATGATGCCCTGAAAAACGGGAAAATAAAATCACTAAGCATTGATGTTTTTGATAGTGAACCCGTCAAAAATCATAAAATATTTGAGTTGGAGAATGTATTTGTAACTCCACATATAGGCGGAAGTACTCGTGAATCCCAGATAAGGGTAGGAATGCAAATGGCACAACAAGTTATGGATGCATTAAAAGGACGCGATTACGCAAACGCCGTAAATTTGCCTTTTGTCAAAGGAGAAATACCGGACCATCTCCAACCATTTTTCGGTTTGGCGGAGCAGATAGGTTCTTTTATAGTGCAAGTGGCAAATGGTTCCATACAACGAGTACAAATAGAAGGAAGAGGGGAAATCAGTGAGTTTATAGAGTCTCTACGAGTTTTCTCGCTAGTCGGCTTGCTTAAGCCTATCTTGGGTGAAGATGTAAACTATGTAAACGCTCCTTACTTGACCAAAGAAAGAGGTATTGTCGTAGAAAAGGAAAAAGAAATAAAACCTCTTTACTTCAAGAACTTTGTGCAATTGAGCGTATGGACCGATAAGGAAAAATTAAGCGTTGGGGGTACGGTTTTTGAAGAGAACAGGGCAAGAATAGTAACTATAGACGGTTTTTCTATGGAAATTGAACCGTCAGGAATAATCATCGTTATAAAAAATTATGATAAACCTGGTGTAATTGGTCAAGTAGGCACAATCTTAGGCGAAAACAACATAAATATTGCTGATTTTCGCTTAGCCAGGAAAAGGGGCGGTGAAGAAGCATTAGCCTTAGTCAAAATAGATATACCTGCGCCCCCTTCCGTAGTTGATAAACTTTCTCAAATTAGTGGGATTTTGTATATTAAACAGATAAAATTCTGACCTATTTAAAGCTTAGAGGCACTTTTGTTACCATGTATTTTACATCTTCATTTACAAAATCCATTCCACCACCCAGGAATATAGTGCGAGTTTTTGAATTTATGAGTTCATCTACACCACCGTATAGGTGAAAGTGACGCATTATAGTGTAATCAGCACCTAATTTCAGCTGTGCTTTGTCATCTCTATAGTCATTATCATGATTAAAATCAAAGGCATCAAAAGAGAGCTTTAAATTATCATTAAATAGGTAATAATCTGTTCCCACCCCGAAGGTAGATTCTATTATACCTCCTCTTAATGCTAAATTCCCATATCTCTTGCCTAATTCAGCGTTTACTCGGATGGTATTTGAATCTGATGGATCCTCGTTTTTGTAGTTTTTCTCTGCAACTGCTTCCACTATGTAAAATCTATCTGGAGAGGTATAAATAGTAGCTCCTACATATCCCTTAAAATCACTATGTCTTGTTCCATACTCACCCTTTGTGCCTATCTTTACAAGCATCCGCTCTGCTTTTTGAAGCTGATGCTTGACCTGTCTTAATGTGCTGGATATTTCATGATACATTTTTTCATCTTTTACCAGCTTGCCAATTGTTCCCTTTCCCTGATTAATATCTTCTGTAATTTCTCCCATATTACCCAGTGTTTTATTCAATTTGTTCATAGCTATTCTGGCCTGAGCTATCGTTTCCCTTACATCTTTTCTGTTTTCTCCTAACATTTGGTTGGCTTTTTCTTCTACTTCTATAAGCCTGGCAGTAATTATAGGTATGTCTTTTTTTAAGGTCTGCGTTATCTGTCTCACATTTTCTACCGATGCTCTAAAATCCTCTCTGTTTTCTTCTACTTGTAGGGATATTCTTGAAGTAAGACTTTCTAAATTTTGCAATGTTTTTGTCATCATCTTTATGTTTTCACCACTCAGTATCCTGTTTATATTCCGTGCTATTTCAGTTAATTCCACTTCGGATTCCGTTCGTTCAATCTCATCGCCGTCAGACAGGTATTTGTTTGACATGCCCAAGTTTATATCTATGCATTTTTCCCCCAAAAGCCCCACACTTTTTACATAAGCAATGGAATCTTTTGGTATTTTATACTTATCGTATATAGCCATTTCCACTCTTGCTTCCTTACCTCTTAGTGTAATATCCTTAATATATCCTATATCTACTCCTGCAGCCCTAATATGCCTCTTCGCCTCTAACCCAGAGGCATTTTCAAATAGACCGTAAACACAGTATACCTTTTCTTTTTTTATGCTCCACTTTCCTACCTTTAATGTCATATAACCAAAGGCAATCAAGACGAGAACAACAAACAATCCTACTATAAATTCTGTTTTTTTCATACGCTTACCGGTCCTTGAGAGCTACCTTCCAAAAATTGTTTAACATAGGGGTTTTCACTTTTCATAAACATATCTTGTGTAGAGAATTCTATAATCTTCCCATTATGCAGCATTCCTACATAATCTGCGATATCTCTTGTCAAGTTAAGCTCATGAGTAATGATAACTACTGTTATTTTTCTCTCGTATTGTGTTTTTTTAATCAATTGTGCTATGGAGGTGGATGTTATAGGATCTAACCCTGTTGTGGGCTCATCAAACAGCATTATCTCCGGATCTGAGATTATAGCCCTTGCCAAGCCTACCCGTTTTCTCATTCCTCCCGAAAGCTCATCCGGCATTTTTTCTTTTGCTCCTCTTAATCCCAATGAATACAAAATTTCTCTTGCCCTTTCTTTTATCTGCTTATGCGCCATTTTGGTATGTTCCTTTAATGGAAAAGCAACATTGTCAAGCACATTCATGTAGTCAAACAAAGCTGCATCTTGAAATAACATACCAAATTTCATTCTTATTTTATTCAGCTTTTTTTCATTTAGAGGAACAATATCTACACCGTCAACTATTATCTTTCCGCTATCCGGTTTCAAAAGTCCTATAATATGTTTCAAAAGCACACTCTTCCCCATTCCACTCATCCCCAATATTACTGTCACTTTACCTTTATAAATCGAAATATTCAAGTTTTCTAATACTTTTTGTTTTTTAAAACTCTTACACAAATTCTCTATCTTAATCATCTTAAAACATAATAGCAGTTAAAAAGTAATCAGCAATTAGTATAGCTACACTGGCAGTTACCACTGCCTTGGTTGTGAACCTACCTACACCTTTAGCTCCGCCTGTAGTTTTAAAACCCATAAAACAACCAATAGCAGATATGAGCAAGCCAAACACCGCGCCTTTTATAAGTCCATAGGTTAGATCATGCATAGTCAGATAAACCTCTATATTTCTCAGGTAGGCAACCGAATTTATATTTAAAACATCTACACTTACGAGATATCCCCCGATATTTCCTACAATATTGGATAAGATAACGAGCACAGGAGTCATTATAGTTGCAGCTACAATACGGGGGGTAGATAAATAGTGTATAGGATCAACTGCCATTGACCTCAATGCATCTATCTGCTCTGTTACTTTCATGGTGCCTATTTCTGCAGCCATGGCTGAGGTACTGCGGGCTGTAATCATTAAAGCGGCAAGAACGGGTGATACTTCTCTTCCCAGGGTAACCGCAACAGTATATCCCATCATGCTTTCTGCCCCAAACTTGTGAAATCCGTAATATATCTGCAACGCCTCTACCATACCTGCAAACAGTGAGGTAAGAGCAACCACGAAGGTAGCATTCACTCCTATCAAATACATCTGTTCAACGGTTTCATGTATTCTCAACGGTGATTTTATTATATTCGATAAAGATTTTAGAAGAAGGATGAACAGTTCACCTGTCTGTTGTATAAAGTGTAATACTCCATGACCAATTGCACAAAAGAAAGCAATCATTTCTTTACATAGATGCGGTGCACTCTTTCTCCTATACTGGTAAGAATTTCATAAGGGATGGTATTCGTTTTTGAAGCGAGTGTCCAGGCATCTATCTTCTCCCCCTGGTCTGTCCCCAGTATTATTACCTCATCACCTACCTTTGCGTCTATATATGTTAAATCACACATAGCCATATCCATACATACATTACCGATTATGGCTGATTTTTCCCCTTTAATCAACACATAAAAGTTATTGGAAAGCGTTCTTTGAAAACCATCAGCATATCCTATAGCAACTACACCTATTTTTAATTTTTCTTTAGTGACGAATGTTCTGTTGTAGCTTACTCCTTCTCCCGGGTATAAGTCATGGATATGGATTATATGTGATTTTATGGAAAGTACAGGCTTAAAACCCGGATTGGATATGTTTTGCTCAGGCATATAGCCATAGAGGATAATACCCGGCCTTGTGCAATTCAAATATGTTTGTGGAAACTTTACTATTGCTGCACTGTTGGCAATGTGCTTGTACTTGAAGTAAAACCCCCTACCTTCTAAAAATGAAACGACATCGTTAAATCTGTTCAACTGAAGCAATGTAAATTCATCATCACTATCCGCGCAACAGAGATGAGACATTATTCCCTCTACATTTAAAAAATCTCTGTATTCTTTGAGTTTTTCATAACTTTTTTGTGCATCTTTATAGCTGATTCCCAGTCTGTTCATTCCTGTATCTATTTTAATATGAGCATTTATCCTTTTTCCTCTTTGTTTGGCAAAGTTTGCCATCTTCTCTATCAGCGAAAGACTGTAAAGAACAGGAGTAAAATCATATTCATATATGATGTGAAAATCATCATCTAATATGCAGGACAAAACAAGAATGGGTTTTTTAATACCATTTTCCCTTAAGATTTTACCTTCCTGGACATGTGCAACGCCAAAATATGCAAGAGAAGAAAAAGAAGACAGTGTGTGGCTTACCTCTATGGAACCGTGATTATAAGCATCCGCTTTCACAATGGGTATAATAGATGCATCCTTCGTCAGTTTTTCTACAAGACAGTAATTGTGAATTAAGTTATCCATATTAATATAAGCAACTGTAGGTGCAATCATAAGCTTTTATTTATACTTCTTCATATTTGCCGTCAAGCTGAAATCTGGAAAGACCGCACCATAAATATCATACCAAACCAAGTGCCCTAAAGATGTTCAAACAAGTCTTCACCCTATTTAAGGTATAAATATGCACACCAGGGACCCCTCTGTCCAAAAGCTCCTTTATTTGCATTGTCGCATATTTTATCCCCAATGCCCGCACCGCTTCAGCACCACCTTTTTCGTCGGCAATGTGCAGGTCTCTTAAAAACTGTTCTGGAATACTCGCTCCGCATTGAGAGAGAATACGCTCAAGAGCTGTGAGGCTTGTCACAGGTAGAATCCCGGGAACAATAGGTTTGTCGATGCCAAGATCTCTCACTCTCTCTAAAAAGTTCCAATAGATATTGTTATCAAAAAAAAGTTGGGTAATGGCAAAGTCTGCACCTTCATCCAACTTTAGTTTGAGAAACTTTAAGTCCTCTTCTAAACTAAAAGATTCAGGATGGCCTTCTGGATAACTGGCAACGGCAATACCAAATTGCGGATAGTGTTTACGAAGAAAAGATACCAGGTCTGAGGCATGTTTAAATTCACCTTCTTTATAGTTAAATGTTTTATCTTGGGGGAAATCTCCTCTCAGCGCCAACACATTATCTACCCTTGCATTAAGTAGCGCTTTCAGAAAAGAATGGAGTTTGTCTGTAGAGCTACCTATACAGGTTAAATGTGCCATAGGTTCCAGATTAAGTTTTTCTTTCAAGCGAATGGTAATTTCCTTAGTATATTCCTGACTACTGCCCAAGGCTCCGCAGGTAACAGAAACAAATAGGGGATTAACAATTTTTAACTTCTCCACTATCTCAAAAAATTTTGGCCACAGGGTTTGATCCTTAGGAGGAAAGAACTCAAGAGAGACAAACGGTTTTTTATTATCCATAAGGTCTATAATATGCATAAAAATTCCCCCTTAGAATTTTTAAGCTCAAATCTACGATTTGTGTCATAAAAATTACCTCCGAACCACAGATAGAAACAAAATTATACCAAAAATAGCCAGAATTATATTAGGTAACCACATATAAAATGGGATATTTGCAGATTTGGCAACACCTTCACCGAATATCTGGAAAATATAAAATAAAACGAAAATTCCTACACATAAAATAAATCCCGCAGACTTGCCTGCCTTAGAAATTACACCCAAACTAAAAGCAATCAAGGAGAGAATAAACACAGAAAATGACAGCACAAACATCTTATTAATCTGCATCCTTGCGAAATCACTCTTTGTGTGAAACAGCTGCCACATGCTCATATACTTAGGTTCCCTTCTTATTTCTTCTGCCTGCTGAACAAATCTTTGAGGGGAAATAAGGGTATTGAACTCCCTGAAGGTAGCAACTTCTACTGCTGCACCCGTTTCTTTATACATATTTCCATTTTTCATCGAAAATATTGTTCCTTCCGGCGAGTCCCAAAAACGCCCTTCTTTAGCCATGATTATCTCTCGCGGTGTTTGCAAAAATATAGATTTAAGCTCTAAGGTATCAGGAGAAATTGTCTCCGCATAAATAACAGATCCCTTTGAGAAATGAAAGAAAGACCTCTCTGAAATTTTCGAATATATCCTATGCTTGGCTAACTGAAGCAATGTAAGATGAAATTCTCCCCTCTGTTTGTAAGCTATAGATGATACATTTAGAAAAGCTATGAGAAATACGAATATGGTAAAGTAAAGGGCAGGTTTATATATGTTGAGTTTGCTTATACCGCTGGTTTGAAAAGCAACAATTTCATTATTCTTGGCAAAATCTGCATATACAAAATTGACAGCTACGGTAAGCGCCATAGGAATGGTAAATATAGCAACAAATGTTGCCTGCTGGTAAAAAATCTTGAACAGTATGTTTAGTGTAATGCCCCGCGCAAAAACAATGTGAGATATTTGAATAATGCCTGCCAATAGCATTAATACTGTTAATATAATAAATGAAGAGAGAAATGTTTTTGTAAGTTGTTTTATTATGTATTTATCTACGATTTTAAGCATTAAAGTACCATCTTACAATTATCTCCCCATAAAAAATGTAGAGAAAAGCGGCAACAGAGATAAAGGGAGCAAAGGGAACTTGCGATGAGATTTTACCCTTTTTGAATATAATAAAATATATACCGAAGATACTGCCAAGCAATGCACTCAAGAAAGTTGTAATTATAACCCCTGGTATACCCAAAAAAGCACCGCAAGCAGCAATTAGTTTTATATCTCCTCCACCCAACGCTTCCTTCTTGAATAAAATTTTACCCATGACAGCAATAAGGACAAACAAAACAAAACCACCTACTACTCCTATGACTGACCCTAAAATGTGATGGGGTAATGAAAATAGTATACCTAAGGCGATTAAAGGAAAAACAATCTTATCTGGAACAATGAAGTGTTCAATATCAATCAATGCGATAACAAAGAGAGCGTAACTGAATATTGCATATTTTAAGAAAAGAAAAGAAAATGAAAATCTTTCATACAGAAGAACGAGAATTACAGCTGAAAGAAATTCCACAATCAAATAGCGTATAGATATACGAGCCTTACAGTTTCGACATTTACCTTTTAAGATAATATAACTTAGAATTGGAATGTTATCAAACCACCTGATATGCGCGCCGCAAGACGGACAATGCGAAGGAGGATATAGCAAAGATTCATTACGCGGTATTCTATATACACATACATTTAAGAAACTACCCAGAATAAGACCAAAAATAAAAACAAGAACTTCATTCATAGAGTTCTTTCCTTTTTTTGGTGGAAAATATGGCAGCCACAACAATACTTAAGCCGTATAAAAATATCAGGGGACCAGCCATCAAAAGTTGAGTAAATATATCAGGCGGAGTAAATATAGCGGCCACAATAAATATGCCGAGAATTGCATAATCTGCTTTTTTAATAAGTATTTTTGCATCAATTAGTCCCAATCGAGAGAGGAAAAAACTGACAATTGGCATTTCAAACACGACCCCAAAGGCAAAGATGAGTTTTAATGCAAAGCCAATATACTGTTTTATGCCTGGAAGAGGTGTAAGCTCACTCCCCCCATAACTCAAAAGAAATTTAAATGCATACGGAAAAACCAGCTCATAAGCAAACAAAGCACCACCTATAAAAAATATAGTCAATGAAGTAATTAGAGGGATGGCAATTCGTCTTTCTTCTATTTTTAAACCTGGCTTCACGAATAACCATATCTGAAGAAACAACCAGGGAGAACTTAAGAATATAGCCGCTACTAACGAGATTTGCAGTCTCATCCAGAATGCCTCTGTCAAACCGGTAAATATAATGTGGCTTCCCTTCGGTAATGTAATAAGAAGGGGGGAAATAATAATATGTAAAAGATTTTTGGAAAAAGGATATGTTATACATAAAGCCACGATTATGCCAATGATAATGAAGATTAACCTACGACGCAGTTCTTCCAGGTGTTCAAGAACCGTTGCTTCTTTTTGCTGATTCTTCTCCCTTGTCATCCTTTTCCCTACTATCCAAATTAAGCACCTTGTCTACCGATTTCTTATAAAATGGCTCATCCTCATCATCTATGTTTATAGAACTTTTTACATTATTCTTTAAGTCATCTACGCTACCCTTTAATGACCGATAGAACCTCGCTACTCCTCGCATAATTTCAGGAAGCCTTCGTGGGCCTACAACAACGATAGCGATGAGGGTAATTATCAAGAGCTCAGTTGGTCCTATAGATGGAAACATATCTCCCTCTTTATCATTGGCAAATGTTATTGGAAGGGTGAGTAAAAGTCAATGTGATATTTACACATTAAAGAGAAAATTCAAGATATCGCCATCCTCAACGATATAATCTTTACCTTTAAGCATATATTTACCAGATTCTTTAACATTCTTTTCACTTCCCAGCTTGATAAGATCGTCGTATTTTACAACTTGTGCTCGAATAAAACCTCTTTCCATATCTGTGTGAACAGCACGAGCAGCCTCCGGCGCTCTGGAACCTTGAGGGATCATCCATGCTCTAACCTCATCTTTTCCCACAGTGAAAAATGTAATTAAACCCAATGCTTTGTAGGATAATATGGTGAGTTTCTCTAAAGCAGGAACACCTATCCCCATCTCCTTCAGAAAATCCTGTCTTTCCTCTTCGGATTCCATTACAGAGATTTCCTTTTCAAGCTTTGCCGATACTTGAGCCCATTCCATGTTTTGGTCGGCAAAACGTTTTTTCAATGTTTCTAATAATTTATCATCTGTAATGTCATCTTCTCCCACATTCAACACCACAATCATATTTTTAACGGTTAAAAACGGGCAACTTTTTACAAACTTCTTCTCTTCATCAGAAAGGGCTAAGACACGCAAGGGTTTTCCTCCTTCCAGATGTTGCTTAAAACGCAAAAGCAATTTTTCTTCATTTAATTTGGACTGTGCAGATTTTTTCGTAAATTCTTTCTTCAACTTACTGCTGCGTTTTTCTATAAACAAGAGATCATTTAAGATCAACTCATCGTTTACCATTTCTATATCCCTTGCAGGATCCATACTGCCTTTTATGTGAAATACCGTATCATCTTTGAATGCCCTTGTAACATAGCATAGAACATCTACATCCTGTATGGTCTGAAAGGTTTTGGTGTTATTTTGTTCCCCTATATCCGGAATAATCGAAAATTCCAATGTAGCCGGAACTGTCTTCTTGGGTTTATACATCTTGACCAGTTGATTGAAACGCTCATCTCTGACATAAGCTAAGCCTATACCTTTAGAAAGATCAGCCTCTTTACCTGTCAAAAGTTCAAACAACGTTTTCTTTCCAACCTTTGGGAATCCCAGCAGTCCTAATTTCATATGAATTATGTTATATTAAATAAGCGTATTTGTAAATACGAGAAAAGTATATTAGACTAAGGTGAATGGCTAAAGTATGGATTGGTACCAGCGGCTACTATTATAAACATTGGCAGGGAGTTTTTTATCCTCTAAAACTACCCCAACGAAAACAATTAGAATATTACAGCCAATTTTTCGATACAGTAGAATTAAATGTTACCTTTTATCGCCTTCCTCAAGAAAAGGCTTTTTTGAGTTGGTATGAACGAACACCAAAGGATTTTTTATTTACCATAAAAGGCAGTCGTTTTATAACCCACATAAAAAGACTGAAGAACTGCACCGAGCCTATTAAACGCTTCTTTGAAAAAGTTTCTCTACTAAAAGAAAAATTGGGAATGATCCTATGGCAGCTGCCCCCTAATTTTAAATGCAATCTAAGCAGATTAAAAGACTTCTTAGATGCTCTTCATCCCTATACCAATTATCACCACACTTTTGAATTTAGACATCCGTCCTGGTTCTGCCGAGAAGCACATGATATGATAAAACAACAAAAGATGGCGCTCTGCCAATCAGATTGGCCTAATTTAGTAGAAGTTACAGATGACTATCCGTTCATTTACATAAGAAGACACGGTTCCCCTCTCTATGCAGGGTGTTACAATAGAAAAGAATTACAACAGGATGCAGAATATATTCTCTCTCAATTTAGGTTCAATCGTAATGTGTTTGTCTATTTTAACAATGATGCCTTTGGTTATGCCATAAAAAATGCCTTAGAATTAAAGGAGATAATCAAAAAAGATATACACAAGGATTGCATTGCAGAGTAATCTTGAGAAAACAGTCATTATTTCACATTATCTTTAAATAGATCATCATAACAGGCTTAAATCCATGATATTATGATTTGCAATTTGGTAAAAAATTTAATACTGTTAGCACTCGGCATGGTTGAGTGCTAATTTATCTTATTTAAGGAGGGGTTTATGGGATTTAAACCATTGGCTGATCATCTGTTAGCGAAGCTTTTGGAAAGCGAGGAAAAAACAGAATCAGGAATTATTATTCCGGATACGGTCAAAGAGAAGCCACAAAAAGCAGAAATCATAGAGGTGGGCAACGAAGTAGAAAATATCAAGAAAAATGACAAGGTGCTGTTCGCAAAGTACAGTGGCACAGAGGTAAAAATGGGAGGCGAAGATTACATCATCTTAAAGGAAGAAGATATCTTAGGAATTTTTGAGGACTAACAAAGGAGGAATGTATGCCAGGTAAACAGTTATTGTTTGGAGATGAGTCAAGAGATAAAATATTAAAAGGGATAAATCAGTTAGCCGACGCAGTAGCGGTAACTTTAGGTCCCAGAGGAAGAAATGTCATTTTAGAAAGAAAATATGGAGCTCCTACCGTTACCAAAGATGGCGTATCCGTAGCAAGAGAAGTTGAATTGAAAGACCCTTATGAAAACATGGGTGCGCAACTGGTGCGGGAAGTAGCTTCCAAAACATCAGATGCAGCTGGTGATGGAACAACAACGGCAACTGTTATTGCCCGCGCTATCTTTAGGGAAGGGTTAAGAAGCATTACCGCCGGAGCAAATGCAATAGAGGTAAAAAGAGGCATAGACAAAACAGTAAAAAAAGTGGTGGAAGAAATCAAAAGACAGTCCACGCCGATAACGGAAAAGAGACAAATATCGGAAGTAGCTACTATTGCTGCTAACAACGAGAAAGAAATAGGAGATATCATTGCAGATGCAATGGAAAAGGTAGGAAAAGATGGTGTAATTACCGTTGAAGAGGCAAAAGGCATAGAAACAACATTAGAGGTTGTAGAGGGGATGAAGTTTGATAGAGGTTATGTCTCTCCCTACTTTGTAACTGATGCAGGAAAAATGATATGTGAATTGGAAAATCCATACATTGTTGTTACAGATAAAAAGATCAGCACTATGGCAGAATTTTTACCATTAGTGGAGAAAATGGCAAAAACAGGAAAACCGTTCTTAGTTATTGCAGAAGAAGTAGAGGGTGAAGCATTAGCTACACTTGTAGTAAATAAGCTTAGAGGAACGGTAAATTGTTGTGCAGTAAAAGCACCAGGGTTCGGCGATAGAAGAAAAGAAATGCTGAGAGATATTGCTATTTTAACCGGCGGGATAGTAATATCTGAAGAAACAGGCACAAAATTAGATGCTGCCGACCTCTCTTTCTTAGGTGCAGCAGATAAAATAATAGTAGATAAAGAAAATACAACCATCGTTAATGGTAAAGGCAAAAAAGAAGATATACAAGAACGTATAGAACAAATAGATGCACAACTTGAGCAGTCAACCAGCGAATATGACAAGGAGAAACTAAAAGAGAGAAAGGCGAAACTGGCCGGGGGCGTAGGTGTGATAAAAGTAGGTGCAGCTACAGAATCGGCGATGAAGGAGAAGAAACAGAGGGTAGAAGGTGCATTGAGTGCTACCAAAGCCGCAGTGGAAGAAGGAATTCTCCCTGGCGGAGGAGTCGCTCTCTTAAGGTGCCAAAAAGTACTGGAAGGTTTAGAAGCAGAGAACGAAGACCAGAAAATGGGAATGAACATCATTAGGAAGGTATTGGAAGAACCTACCAGAGTAATCGCAGACAATGCCGGATATGAAGGCTCCGTTATTATCAATAAGGTGAGAGAATCAACTGTTGAGAATATGGGTTTCGATGCCAGAAAGGGTGAGTATGCAGATATGCTCAAAACTGGTATTACCGACCCTGCAAAGGTAGAAAGAGTAGCCTTACAGAATGCGGCTTCTGTAGCAGGACTACTGCTTATGACAGAAACAGCAATCGCAGAAATTCCAGAAGAAAAACCATCTATGCCTGAAGGCATGCCTCCAGGCGGCGGCGGAATGCCAGGAATGTATTAAATTTAATGGAGGGGGTTAACCCCCTCCATTAAATTAGTCAGTTTTGGGACATTCTGAGCTTGTCACCCGACTTAGTGAAGTTGATCGCCGTTATCATCTTTAAGATAGTAATTTTTCTACAAATAGACGAGCATTTTCAGAGGAGGGATTT
>JAGGSB010000041.1 GCA_021159305.1 Deltaproteobacteria bacterium
GGGGCAAGGGAGATGAGAATACAACATTTTCTTTCTTTTTCTGTCGCATTATGAAAATTTATGTTAAGAAAATACGAGATATTATGCGTTTAGAAAAAACCATCAACCATCAACCATCAACCATGTTTATCCGTGGCTAATATTAATATGAGATTGCTTCTCCTCGTTGTGTTTTTTGTTAAGAGATGCGGAAAATATAAATAATAAAATTGACCCGTGAAAAGGGATTAAAACTTTCTTTTCTGCATTAATCATTTTGTTTTTATATAAATTGACCATTTATCTTCTTGACAAAATGGACAAAAATTACTACTATTAAAATGATTAATAATAGGAGGTAAGAATGTTCGTGGCGTCCACCGAACTCAAAAGAAATCTTGGTAAATTTTTAAAGCTTGCAGAAAAACAAGAAATGATAATTATTAAAAGAGGGAAACCTATTGCCAAGCTTGTTCCCATAAAAGAAAGAGAAACACCCATTACCAACACTCTGTTTGGAGCGATTAAAAAGGCAGAAGTTGATCTAAAAAAGGAAAGAGCAGAAAGACTGAAAAAATATGAAAGTGCTCATTGATACCAATGTTATCCTTGATTTTCTTATTGCCAGAGAACCATTCGCACCGGCAGCAAAGGAAATTATTACTTTAGCGGAGAAAGACAAAATAGAGGCATTCCTTACTGCTTCAAGCGTTACCGATATTTTTTACATCCTCAAAAAATACACTGATAGAGAAAAGGCTAAAGAGATTTTAAGTCAGCTTTTTGAAATAGTTGATGTCATTGAGGTTACTAAAGGCGACACAAAAAAAGCACTAAATTTAGACCTGAGGGATTTTGAAGATGCCCTTCAGGCGTGGTGTGGTAAGAAAAAAAAGGTTAACTACATAGTGACCAGAAATGAGAAAGATTTCAGAAATTCGCCTGTAAAAATTATTTCTCCAGTTGAACTTATCAAGCTATTTAAAAGCTGAGGTTTGGTATATGAAAAAGACGATTTATATCTTTTCTGATGGTGAGCTGAAGCGAAAACAAAATACCTTGTTTTTTGAAAACGAGAACGGCAAAAAGTATGTGCCGGTGGAAAATACAGGTGAAATCATGATCTTTGGTGAGGTAACAATCAACAAACGCATCCTGGAATTTCTCACCCAGAGTGAAATTATTTTGCATTTTTTCAACCACTATGGTTATTATGTTGGTTCTTTTTATCCCAGGGAACACCTTAATTCAGGATATATGATATTAAAGCAAGCCGAACATTATCTAAATAAAAAAAAGCGTATAGCTCTTGCTATAAAATTTGTCCATGGGGCAAAAGAAAACATCATTCGTGTGCTTAGGTTTTATGCAAACCGGGGAAAATCTGTTCAGCCCGTCCTTGAGAATATAGAAACACTTGCAGAATCTATTTCAACTTGTTCGGATATTAATGAACTTATGGCCATTGAAGGAAATGTTAGAGAGCAATATTACGGCTGTTTCGATGAAATTTTGGATGATAAGCACTTTGTATTTGGAGGAAGGACGAGAAGACCGCCTCAAAATAGATTGAATGCCTTAATTAGTTTTGGAAATTCCATTATGTATACCATTGCCTTGAGTGAAATTTATAAAACTCATTTAGATCCCCGCATTGGTTTTCTACATGCAACAAATTTTAGAAGGTTCAGCTTGAATTTAGATATAGCGGAAATATTCAAACCCATTGTTGTAGACCGTCTTATCTTCAAGCTTGTAAATAAAAATATCATTAAATCCCAGCACTTTGAAAAAAGATTGAATGGAATAGTGCTGAATGAAAAGGGCAGAGAACTGTTTATAAGGGAAATGGACGAAAGGCTAAAGACCACAATTAAACATAAAAGTTTGGGGAGAAATGTATCATATAGAACATTAATTCGGCTTGAATTGTATAAAATAGAAAAACATCTAATGAGTGAAGGTGAATATGAACCTTATGTTTCCGGGTGGTAAATGTTTGCAATTATTGTATATGACATAAATGTGAAAAGAGTGGCAAAAATACTAAAGATATGCAGAAAATATCTTGTATGGGTTCAAAATTCTGTATTTGAAGGTGAGATAACAAAAGCGAAACTGGAAAAGTTAAAAATGGAACTCAGAAAGAAAATGAATGAAAAGGAAGATTCTGTAATAATTTATACTTTCAGGACTACCCGCTACAGCCGTCGTGAAATTATGGGATTAGAAAAGGGCGGGCAGGATATAATCCTATAAATTTAAACCTGCCTGTCTGGCAGACAGGTTCGTCTATGTATAATAATGCAAAAACGCTTAGGAATAGACGAACATAGATTTCTTGCTTTTACAGCAAAATATTGATATACAGAGATTGTAAATGCCGCTCTTTGAAAATTTAGCATCGCATAGCTGTAGGAATGCGGTGGATTTTTACTCTACCTATAAGGAATTGAAACATCCTTATCTGCATCTGGTCTATGGAGGATATATAATTTTTACTCTACCTATAAGGAATTGAAACGACAATAGGC
>JAGGSB010000042.1 GCA_021159305.1 Deltaproteobacteria bacterium
TGCTTGACACGGAATCTGGAGTCTGGATTCCCGCATTCGCGGGAATGACACAAATCACAGATTTGGTCGTAAAAACTGGAGGTTTTTATGACAGAAAAACACACGGGAATGACAGAGGAAAAGGTAATCCTCGTACTATAGAAATATGGAAGCAAAAAATATCTTAATCTCGAAGCAACAAATAATTATATTAAATGCTGTTTTAATCTATAAGAAATCTTTACTTTATCAGGCTTTAATGTCACACATATCAAACCACATCTGCGTGTAGACAAATTTGAATTTCCCCTCCCCCCAAAACAAATATTGAATTTTCTTGTGGGAGTTTGAATCTCAGCTATATACGGTTTCATCTTTAATTGTATTTTTTTATATTTAGCAAACATTGTTCCTTTATCTCCATATAGTGAAATATAAGTGGTATTTAATTCGCCCTGAGAATCAAAATCTATCTTTTTATATATCTTTATATGGTGCTGACTGATAAAATCATCTACTATCTTTTCATTCCACGACGAGAGGTTGTGTGTAATAAGCACATTATTTTTACCTTCATAAAAAAGGACCGCCCCTCCCCTGTATAGATCAAAGAAATATATTTTTTTAACATTATTTTCAATTGAAAGGACCACAAAACAAACGACAAAAACAAAAACCACAACAGGTAAAAATTTATACCTCCTTTTAAAAACAAGAACAAGGAAACAATAGAAGAGAAAAATAAATACCAAAGGAACAAAAAACAATTGAGAGGAACTAAAACTACCAAAAAATGCAATAAGATGAATAAATAAATGAGAAACAGCACTGAGCACAAAAAATAACAACTTATTTAAAACATAGATATTCAACAAGCTGAATAAAGCAGAAAATATGGTAAATGGCAAAATAAAAAAACCCATTAAAGGGACAGCCACTAAATTGGCACCAATCCCCGCTATTGCCAGACGATGAAAATAATATGCAGAAAGAGGCACACTAAACAAAAACATAATTACTATAAAAAGAAGATACCCTTTTATTCCCTTATAGCCTTTTTCCTGCAAATTAGTGTATGTAAATATGGCAAAAAAGGTCATAGAAAAAGAAAGAACAAACGATGCAGAACTGATGATTAGAGGATTTACAATCGAAAAAAGTATCGCTATAAAAAAGAGAATATTATAAGATTGTTTTGTTTTACCGTTTAAAACAATTAAAAAGGAAAAGAGAATAAAACATAGTGCTCTTAAAGTGGGAATCCTTAAGCCCACTATGCATGCATACAACAAAACGAAGGGGATAGTAAAGAGAAAGGCTTGTAGTTTTAGGTTATAGCGACGATAAAAATAGGGTATATGTCCGATAATAAGATAAAATAAAGGATAAAATATCATAATAACAAATCCCAGATGCAAACCAGAAACAGCGGTAAGATGAGCAGTTTGAGTCCTAACAAACATATTTTTTATGTCCTTTTTTAATCCTGTCCTATCTCCAAATACACAAGATTTCAAAAGTCCACTCACATCCTCATCGCAAAAAGCATCTATATTTTCTTCCAACCTGTTTCTTATTCTAAAAAAAAGCGTTCCTATTCCCTTCTTCTCACCTATAAATGATTGATAAAAGGGATAAACAACAAAATGCACCCTTCTTTGCAATAGATATTTCCTAAAATCAAATTGGAGATGATTGTAAGAAAGAGCAGTGGCAGGAATAAGTTTTCCTCTAATGTAAAAAATATCCCCAGGAGAAATCTTTCCCTCATAGTTTTTTAAAGCAACATATACATTAAATCTTTTCCCCTCAAAATGCGTAGATGCTATGAAGTGAGTAGAATGGCGACTGTAGCCTATCCCTGATCTAACGGTAACATTCAATGAAACGATCTTGCTTCTAAACATATCTTCTACATTTAAAAAATTCTTCTCTAAAAAATGGTAAGAAAGAATACAAACAAAAAAAACAATAATGGAAGAAACGAAGATAAGATATGCACGGTGAAAGAGAAGCAATAAAGCGGGTAAAAGAAACAAAATACCTATATATCTCCCACTCACTGCAAAATAAGCAGCGGCGACAGCCAAAAAAAGAGGAAGAAAAGGTATTCTATATTCAACAAAAGAGACAATGTCTCTCAGATTCATTAAATTAAATTATAACAACTCCCGCATAGCCTACCACATGTTCATAATCTCCACTGACATCTCCACTTGTTTTATGCTCTATTACGATAGCCTGTTTTGCACCCAACAATTTGCCGGCTACAATGGCAGAAACGGCACAGCCCACACCACACATAGAAATGCCACGCTCCATAGCAATATTTAAAAGTCCTCTTTCGTCAAATCTCTCTATTTCTTCTAAAGCCAGTCGATCTTTCTCTAATGTCAATTCCTGATTTTCATAGTGATTCATATCTGTAGACACTATAATCATTATCTTTCTATCATCTTTTTCAATTGCTTTTGCTATATGTTCTCCTACAACCTTTAAAGTATTGTAACTCTGAGTGCCTATAACCAATGGAACAATATTAAAATCCTTCCCGTAAAGAGATGAGATATACTGCAGAAAAGGCAGTTGAACTTCTATGCTGTGTTCATATTTATGGGCAATCAGATCCTTTTCAAATGGTTCACCACAAGACAAAAGATATTCGCTTATCTTCCCATCAATCTCAACATCACCTAAAGGCATTCTAAAAACTCCACTGTCAATTAAGGCGATTGGTTTCCCTAAACCTGTATGATTAGGACCTAAAATAATATACACATCTGCTGCCTCTACGGAGGAAAAAACAGCTGCCGCAACCTCTCCTGAGTAAATATAGCCCGCATGAGGCGAAAATGAGGCAATTGCATTATAAAGTTCATCTTTAGGTTTCATCACTCGCTTCAAAAAATCCTGTAATTGTTGTGCTTCATCAGGATAAAAACTTCCACCAACAGCGGGAAGCCTTACAAACATAATCCCTCCCTTCAAGTTTTAAAAATATTCAATATCAAATTGTACAACAATCCTATCAATATCACCACAAAAATAAGCGCCACACCATATATAAAACCGTTTTTCTCTCTCAAATTATCTATCGCAGATAAAAATGAACAATATCTCACAGAAATAGTATGAGAAAAAATCTCTTGCTCGCCATTAAAGCAAGTTAAGTTAAGCTTTTTGGGAAGAAAATACCGAGGCAAATAAAATGTAAAATGAAGCTTATTGTTTCGTATAGAAATTTCCTGTCTTTTGTAAAGCCCTCTTTTCTCTTTTTGCCTGATAAATGCTTCCCACTTTTTCTTCCCAAGATTATTGTAGTAAACACTGCGAGGATGCGTATAAAACACATGATAAATGAATGGGGCATAACCAAATTGCATTTTCTTTAAGTAGATATGAAATGGCCCGCTGCTTTTGCTTTTATATACATAAGTTACTTGAGGCAAGGACTTTATGGTACACGAAACATGCTTTTTGTTTTCAACAGGAAAGGAAACATCTACCTTCTTTTCACTAAAAAAGGGCTTAATTACTATCTCATCTTTTAACAAAGGACTTCCCTGGGCAAAAGATACTCTGGTGAAAAATAGAATCAAAAATACAATTTCACTGTATAAAATATATTTGTGGTATTTTAAATATTGCATATCCGCTCTTTACTGCTATAGCTATCAAAACCAAAGAAAACACAAATCTTATCGTCGCATTAGACAATTTTTTAGCTAAGCTTACGCCCAAAAGCACACCAACTATAGAACCTATATAGGGGATAAAAATCAAAAAAGGATCTACCGTTTTATTTAAGGTAGCGTGTTCCATAGTAATTAAAGCGTTGGCCACTGTAATTACCAAAAGACTCGTGCCCAAAGCAACCTTTGTCGGAATGCCACATAAATATATCATCGCCGGAACATAAGCAAACCCGCCGCCCACACCCATAATGGAGGCAAATATGCTCACAAAAAAACCTACTGCGAAAAGAGATAAAATAGAAAAATGTTTGATTTTAGTTTCTTTGGAATGAACAATAGAAAACTCTTTGTCTTTATTCCTTCGTTCTGTTCGTTTCTTTACTATTGAAAGAAGGCTTTCTTTCATCATAAAAACGCCCATAAAAAGCAGAAGAATCAAAAATAATAGATGAATAACAAGATCAAAATTCCCGCTAATTCTCAGCGCTTTCGTCAATAAAACACCGCATATTCCTCCTATAATCGCACCTGCTGTGATGTTTAAACCTATCTTCAGGTTCACATTCCCTATTTTCTTATAGGCTAACACCCCTGCAAAAGCCGTACCGCAGGTTATAGCAACACTACTGGCTCCGGCTACATCCGATGAAATACCAACAGCAATGAGAAAAGGAACCATAATAAATCCACCCCCCACCCCCAGGAGAGCAGAAAAAAACCCTGCAACTACGCCTATTGTTATGAGAAGAGGAAAGCTCACCGCAGTATGAGCACAGATACTATAAACCATGCTTTTTAAGTTCTTCTACCTCTTTTTTTAAATCTTCTACCTCTTTTTTTAATGTTTCTATATCATTTTCCGTATGAATATGCATTGTTTTCAATGCCTCATCTACACACTTTTTAACCAAACCATTCAGTTCTTCTGTTCTCTTCTTCAACATTTCCGTAATCTTGCCTTGCAAATCCTTTCCCTCTCCTGCCTTCATCTCACCTTTTTTTATCATCTCATCTATGGTCTGTTTTATTTTCTCTTCAGCTGTCTCCTGCATACCCAGGCCCAGAAGAAACATCTTGTTTAAAATATCCATTTACTCCTCCTTACAAATATTTTTCAACACTTTGTATAATATCTTCCACTACTTCCATTCTTTTTCCTCCTCCCTGAGCAAAATCTCTTCTACCGCCTCCGCTCCCGCCTAACGAAGAAGAAATCTTTTTTACAATATCGTTGGCATTAAATCTATGCGTAGCATCTTTACTAACACTAACTACACAACTTACTCTACCATCAGTTTTATTAAATAAAATAACCACACCGCTGGTTATCTTTGACCTTAAAACATCACTTAAATTTCTCAAATCACTGGGGTCATATCCTTCCAAAATTTCAGAAACTACATCAAAATCATCAATACGCTTAATGTTCTTCATCTCCACAGGCTTTTCCTCTTTTAGCCTCTTTGTTTTTTTCAACTTTTCTTGTAATTCCCTATTCTTTTCAACCAGTTCATCTAATGAGCTGCATTTCACCTGTTTTAACACTTCTTTCAATTTGTCTTCCTGTTCTCTTATATATTCGTATGCACTAAGACCGCATTTTGCCTCTATTCTTCTCACTCCTCGAGCCACAGCACTCTCACTTATTATCTTAAAAAATCCTATATCTCCAGTCCGCTCCACATGTGTACCACCACACAACTCCTTGCTTATATCTCCTATGGTAACTACCCTTACCCTATCTCCATATTTTTCCTCAAATATGGCAGTTGCACCTTCTTCCAGAGCTTTTTTATAACTCTTCCACTCTATACAAACAGGCATATTTTCTATAATGCACTCATTTACATATCTTTCTGCCGCTTTCACTTCTTCTCTGTAAAGACGAGAAAAGTGAGTAAAATCAAATCTCAACCTACTGGGCGTAACCAAAGAGCCTGCTTGATGAACATGTTTTCCCAAAACCTTTCTTAGCGCAGCTTGCAAAAGGTGGGTAGCGGTATGATGTCTCTGTATATCTTTTCTTCTATCTTCATCCACCACTAAGTTTATTACACTACCTGTTTTTAATCTTCCTTCCTCTATATTCACATGGTGGACGAAAACTCTTCCTTCAAAATAACGTTTTACATCTTTGATTTTCAGAGAAAGTTCTTCACCAAAACCCTTACCAGTATCCGAAACCTGGCCTCCTCCTTGCCCGTAGAATGGTGTTTTATCAAATGTTACATCACATTCTCCTTGTGCTTCCTCCACCAGAACACCATCCCTTGCTATACTCAAAACCTTACCTTTTGCCATTAGTTTCTCATCCCCTACAAATTCAGTTTCTCCTTTCTTTAACATATCTCCATAAAAAGCAGTTATCTTCTCTTCTCCCGAACCTGCCCACGCTCCCTTCGCTCTCTTTTTTTGATCTTCCATAAGTCTGTTAAATTCTACCAGGTCCACTTTCAAGCCCTTCTCACTTAAGGTATCAGTGGCAATATCCAGTGGAAAACCATAAGTATCATAGAGTTTAAATATCTCCTTCCCTGAAATTATCTTTCCTCTTGTTTTTTCCGCTATTTCATACAAAAGCCTCAATCCGTAATCCAATGTTTTAAAAAATTGTTCTTCTTCGTTTTTTAAAACATTTACAATAAATTTCTCCATCTGACTAATTTCACCATAGACATCCTTCATTGCTTCTATTACTACCGAAACAAGCCTGTATAAGAATGGTTCATTGGCCCCCAACCTATTCCCCTGCCGCATTGCCCTTCTTATAATTCTTCTCAAAACATATCCCCTGCCCTCTTTATCCGGTAAGATGCCATCTGCAATGAGAAAAACACAGGCACGCAGATGGTCAGCAATAATCCTAATGGATACATCTAAATCTTTATTTTTACCATATTGAACATGCAGCAGATCCACGATAGAGGCAATAATATCCACAAACAGGTCTGTATCAAAATTACTATATACATCTTCCATTACCGCCGTTATACGTTCTAATCCCATACCGGTATCAATGCTGGGCCTTGGCAAAGATACAAGCCTGCCGCCATCTCTTCTCTCAAACTGCATAAACACAAGATTCCACAACTCCAGGAGCTCATTTTTACCCCAATCTATATGAATCTCAGAACAGGGCCCGCAAGGACCAGTGTCTCCCATTGCCCAAAAATTATCTTTCTCATCCATTCGCCCGATACGGCTTTCCGAAACACCCTCCTGTTTGTGCCAGATATTAAATGCCTCATCATCATCTTCAAATATGGTTATATACAACTTTTCCCCAGGAAGATTTAATACATTTGTAAAGAAATCCCAGGCGTAATGAATAGCTTCCTTTTTAAAATAATCACCAAAAGAGAAATTGCCCAACATTTCAAAAAATGTATGATGTCGGGGCGTATGTCCCACATTTTCCAGATCACTATGTTTGCCACCTGCTCGCATACATTTCTGACAGCTCGCAGCTCTTACATAGTTCCTTTTCTCTAAACCCAAAAAAACATTTTTAAACTGCACCATGCCGGCATTGACAAAAAGCAGACTGGGATCGCTCTTCGGCACTAAAGAAGCACTGCCTACTATTGTATGCCCATTTCCTTTAAAATAATCTAAAAACGCCCTTCTTATCTCATAAGATTTCATCTTTTTCTTCCCTTCTCTTCCACACTTCCTGCACCACTTCCCATTCAAAACCCCTTTGTGAAAGATATTGCAGAAGTTTCTTCTTCAACAGTGCTTTCTGCTTTGTTTTTACCATCTTTTCCTTTTTTTGCAAAATCTCCTCTGCTTTTTTCACCTGCTCATCAAAGTCTATTCTGCCAAGCGCATTTTGAGCTATATCTTCGTCAACTCCTCTCAAAAAAAGATCTCTCATTATACGCCTTTTGCCGTAACCCTTTTTGTGCTTAAAGAAAACAAGGTTTTCTGCAAACCTTCTATCATCTATAAATTTTTTTTGTTTTAACCATCGCATTGCATCATCTATCACCGACTGAGAAAATTCCTTTTTTATCAGCTTATCCCTTAATTTCCTCTCCGTATAATCTTTCCTTTCCAACATTTTCAACGCATCTTTTCTCACATCATCACGCTCACTCATCCTATCTGTATACCCTTCGCCTTAAGTATAAAATCATCAGGATGGGTGGCATATTCTCTTGCCTTATCCAGGGATATAAATTTTCTCTCATACAAATCCATCAATGACTGATCAAAAGTTTGCATCCCGTAAATTCTGTTCATCTCTATAATACGCGGAATATCTGATGTCTTCTCTGGATCACTAATAGCGGCCCTTATGTATTCTGTGGCAATCATAACCTCTGTTGCTGGAACAAGTCCTGTTTTATCTATATTCTCAATAAGCCGTTGACAAATAACCGCGGTAAGTGTGGCTGATAACTGCTTTCTTATCTGATTTTCCTGATCTAACGGAAAAGCAGATATTATCCTGTTCACCGCTTCCACAGCATCTAAGGTATGTAAAGTAGAAATCACCACATGGCCTGTTTCTGCTGCTTCCAACGCCATATGCATTGTTTCTCTATCTCTCATCTCTCCAACTAATATCACATTAGGGTCCTGCCTTAGCGCACCCTTTAATCCCTCTGCAAATGATGACACATCATCTCCTATTTGCCTTTGACTGATTATAGCCTTGTTATCTGAAAACAAATATTCTATGGGGTCTTCCACTGTTATTATGTTCACCGTCCTATCTTTATTGATAATTTCTACCATTGCTGCCAGAGTAGTAGATTTTCCGCTACCGGCAACACCTGTGACCAGAATGAGGCCTCTTTGACTTAAGGCAATTTTCTCAATAATTTCAGGAAGATTTAATTCTTTCATAGAGGGAATCCTGTATGGAATAAAACGCCCCGCAATAGCCAAAGAATCCCTCTGATAGTAAATATTTAAACGGAAACGCCCTGCGCCAGAAATACCATATCCCACATCAACCTGCCCTGTTTTCTTCAATCTTTCTTTTTTCCCCTCTTTCAACCCCATTTCAGAAACAAAACCTTCAATGTCTCTTGATGTTAACGGAGGCATATTACTTACAACAATATTTCCTCCGATGCGAAACGCGGGTGGACTGCCTACCTTTAAATGGATATCTGATGCCCTTCTACTTATGGTAATAGCCAGTATCTCATTCAGCCTCATCTTCCTCTTTCTTCCCACAACCTATCTTCGTCCTGAGTTTTGTTTCTATTCCTTCGGCAACATCAGGATGTTCTTTTAGGAATTCCTTTGCGTTTTCCTTTCCCTGTCCTAATTTCACATCTCCATAGGAAATCCAGGTCCCACTCTTTTCCACAATGTTCTCATTGATACCCAAGTCTAACAATTCTCCCAGCCTGCTTATCCCTTCTCCATACATGATGTCAAACTCAGCAGTCCTGAACGGAGGAGCTAATTTGTTCTTTACGACCTTTACCCTTGTCTTATATCCTACTATTTGTTCTCCATGCTTTATAGCACCGATCTTTCTTATGTCCATTCTCATAGAAGTATAAAATTTTAAGGCATTACCACCTGTAGTTGTCTCCGGATTTCCAAATACCACCCCTATCTTCATCCTCAGCTGATTCAAAAATATAACGGCTGTATTTGACTTATCAACAGCCGAAGTGAGTTTGCGCAAAGCCTGCGACATAAGACGAGCCTGCAGCCCCATGTGAGAATCACCCATATCCCCTTCAATTTCCGCTTGAGGAACAAGTGCCGCTACAGAATCTATCACGATAATGTCCACTGCTCCCGACCTTACCAGAGTATCTACAATTTCCAGAGCCTGCTCTCCCGAATCCGGTTGAGAAATCAAGAGATCTTCTACCTTTACCCCTAAATTCTTGGCATAGTTTACATCCAGAGCATGTTCAGCATCTACAAATGCAGCTTGCCCACCTTTCTTCTGTGCTTCAGCAATCATATGTAGAGCAAGCGTCGTTTTTCCTGATGATTCTGGACCATAAATTTCTACCACCCTACCCTTGGGTACACCACATATGCCTGTTGCCAAATCCAGAGTAATAGAACCTGTAGAAATAACATCCGCTTTTATCTTTACACCTTCTCCCAATTTCATCACAGCTCCCTTCCCATAAACCTTCTCTATTTTAGCCAGAGCCACATTTAATGCCTCTAATTTCTTGTCATTCATGCATTCCTCCCATATTAAAATTATTCAATATTCTATAACAAGCACCACTTTTGCCCAATACGCTTTCCATGAGACTTATTCCCCTCACCCTTACACTCCATCTTTCTCGAGACAAGATATCGTTCGCATCTTTAAGCATTAGATAAACCCTTTTTGCATTCGCTTTTTTCATTCTACCCAATGTAATATGTGCAGTAGCATTATTCTTCTCTCTACTAAAACCCAATTTTTCTAACTCCACATCCAAACCATGACACAATTCTTTAAATGGTAAAGAGCTACTTTCTCCTACCCAGAATACATGAGGATAAAGCACATTGGGGAAAACACCAGCCTCAGTTATATCAATGGAAAATTGCTCTCTTGAAAATACCACTTTTTCTATCGTTTTTCCTATCATGCTTATCTTTTCTTCAGCCACCTCTCCCAAAAACTTCACCGTGAAATGAAAATTATCCCTGTTTACCCATCTCACCGGTTCACCATATTTTTTCAACTTATGCACAATCTTTAACAAACTTTCTCTCACTTCAAGAGGAACAGCTATTGCCACAAACAACCTCATCTTTCTCTCTTTCTTTCATAATTTTCCTTTATAAATTCTATCGCCGTTCCCAGAGCAAACCTTGTCGCCTTATCTCTCACCATCTTTCTATTTCCCGTAAATATCTTTTTGTACACCTTGTTTTTTTCCTTAGTTGCCAAACCAAAATAAACCAATCCCACTGGTTTTTCTCTTGTTCCTCCCGTAGGTCCAGCTATACCTGTGGTAGATACAGCTATATCTGCTTCACTTCTTTTAAGTGCTCCCTGAGCCATATATAAAGCTACCTCTTCGCTCACAGCACCAAAACGGTTTAATGCTGCCCATGAAACACCCAAAATCTCATGCTTTGCCTTATTACTATATGTAGCAAAACCACGGTCAAAATAATCAGAACTGCCAGAGATATGAGTTATACTATAACTTACCCCTCCCGCGGTGCAGGATTCTGCAGTGGCAATACGCAAATGATATAGGTTACAAAGCTTCTTCAAGACTGCCTCCGGCGATTCACCTGATTGGGTGTAAAAACTATATGGAAAGTGCTTTCTCAATACCTGAACCACTTCTTCTTTCTCCTCTTCTCCCTGTACTATAATCTCAGATTCCACTTCATCAGAAATAATCCCCTTTTCTCCCGCAACCATTCCAATCTCTCTTTGCTCAACATTGAATATCTTCAAATAATAACACTTTTCCAAACCTAAGATATTCCACATCATACTATAGTCAAAACCAGGTAAGACCCTATCATTTATAATAAAAAATGTTTTTTGTTCCATTTTAAATACATATATATCTTTTTCTATCTCTTCAAATTCCCTGGGTAAAACTGTATTGTGTTTTACTCGCGGAATAAGCCCAAAAGTGAAGGTAAATGCCCTGAATACAGTGTCTCTATAATCCTTTGAAAAAATAAGAATCAGAAAATCGCACATCTTCACTGCATACTTCAGCGTATCCTTCACAATAGAGGCATCACCTTTAATCACTACCTCTAATTTTGTCTCTACTCTCAATTGATGTGAAAATTCCTCAAGGGGAACAACATTATCACCTACCCTGATTATACCTATTTCCATTTTACCTAACCAAACAGGATTTGTAAGAAAATGTTGACAATAAGACCGCATGCTATATCATCAATCATTATACCAAACCCCCCTTCCATTCTCTCTAAATAATTTATAGGTGGTGGTTTTATTATATCCAGTATCCGAAAGATAACAAACCCTAAAAGAAGCGCCAAAAATGAATAAGGAACAAGAAACATAACCACCAAAAATGCGGCTACTTCATCAATAACCACAAAGGAGGGATCTTTTTCCCCGAATGTTTTTTCCACAATATCACTGGAAACAATGCCAATAACAAAAATAACAATGAAAATAACCGCATATACCGCAGGTGAGACACTTTTTATTAGAAGATAAATGAGAACACCGAATAATGTGCCTATTGTGCCTGGGGCAAAAGCCACATAACCCACACCGAATACAGTGGCAATTGTCTCAGCAGTATGACGGATATTGTCCTCGGATAATTTCATCACATTTTGACCAGTTCTTTCTCTAAAAACACAAGAAGTTCATCAATGCTCTTATAATCTATAATTAATGGAGGTTCAAACCTGATAACATTCTCCCCTGCTACCCCCAGAAGAAAACCTGCATCCATCGCCCGCAGGACAAAATTCCTTAAACTATCACTATCTGAATCCATTTCCATTCCCAGCATAAGACCCATGCCTCTTACATCTTTCACTACAGGAAATCTCTTTAATTTCTGTAAACCTTTTTTGAAATAATCACCTTTTTTAGAAACTTCATCTATTATGTTTGAAGAAAGCAAGAAATCCAAATGAGCTTTTGCTACCTTCGTGCAAAACGGACTGCCGCCAAAGGTGGTAGCATGCATTCCTGACTTAAAACATTCAGCTACCTGTTCTTTAGCCAGCATTGCCCCCACAGGCAGTCCTCCGCCCAAAGCCTTAGCTAAAGTTATAATATCTGGTTCTATGTCATACCACTCATAGGCAAACAATTTCCCCGTTCTTCCCATGCCTGACTGTATTTCATCTACACAAAACAGCACATCTCTCTCTTCGCATAGCTTCTTTAATTTTTTTACATAATTATGCCCTGCGACATTTATACCCCCCTCTCCCTGAACAAGCTCAATAAATAAAGCACAGACACTATCATCCATTGCTTTATCCGCCGCAGCCATATCATTGAACGGCACATAAACAAAACCGGGAGAAAGAGGGCGGAAACCGTCATGATATTTCTTTTGAGCGGTAGCAGCAAGCGTAGTCATCGTTCTTCCATGAAAAGAACCCTCCATCGTGATTATATTGGGTCTTTCCCCTCCTCCATATACCCTTGCCAATTTCACTGCCGCCTCATTTGCCTCCGCCCCACTGTTACAAAAGAATACCTTATCCAAACAACTGTTTTTTACCAACAATTCTGCTAACTCTGCTTGCTCCTTTATATAATACAAATTGGACACATGAAATAATTTTTCTTTTTGTTCATCTACGGCTTCAATAACCGGTTTAACATGATAACCCAGAGCATTTACAGCAATGCCTGCCAGGAAATCTATATATCTTTTACCATTTATATCATAGATATAATATCCTTCCCCATGATCAAAACAAACAGGAAAACGATGGTAGGTATGCATCACATATTTTTCTGTCTTTTCAATAATATCTTCCATTTTCTTAAATATAGATTTATTTCGCATAGTTAGCAAGAAATTTTTAGCTTAAGTTATATTTCTTTAGAAAGGCCATAAACTAATTATTCTGATGCAAAAAAAGAATTATTAGCCACAGATTGCCCCCCTTACTTTCCCCCCTGAGGGGGGAATACCTGTCTGCCGTGGCCTGCACAGGCAGACAAAGGGGTCTATCCTCCGTTATTCCGCACCCTCCTGTCATTCTGCACTTGATGCGGAATCTAAAA
>JAGGSB010000043.1 GCA_021159305.1 Deltaproteobacteria bacterium
CCTGACCCTTTTATTCCCTCTGAGCCCAAACCTTAAGACATATTTACAGGAGAATTAAGGTGTAGACCCTCGTGTTAGATAAAAAGTAAAAAATAATCAAAAAAGAAGCAAAAACAAAGGGCTGTGTTTCCAGAACAGTAACCACACAAAAAATCAACGAACAGTAGTTATTGACAAATATGTATATATTTTGTAACTTTTAGGCGAATTTGTATGGAGGTAGTAATATGTTGGCCATTTTAGAGGAAGGCAGTAAGCAATACATGGTTAGAGAAGGAGACGAGATTGAAGTAGAGAAAATACAGGCAGAGGGTGGTGCACAGGTAGAATTGGATAAGGTTTTATTGATAAGTGGTGAAAATGTGTACAAGGTAGGCAAGCCTTATGTAGAGGGGGCAAAAGTTATAGGAAAGATAGTTCGTCAGAGTAAGGCTAAGAAAATCATAGTGTTTAAATTTAAGCGAAGAAAGGGATATAGGAAAAAGCAGGGGCATAGGCAATCTATCACGCGAATTAAAATTGAGAGCATCGTAGGTTAGGAGGTTTTTATGGCACAAATCTGTGATTTGGCCGTAAAAATTCTATAGGAGGTTTTTATGGCACATAAAAAGGGAATGGGCAGTAGTAGAAATGGAAGAGATAGTGTCGGTAGAAGACTGGGTGTAAAGAGAGGAGACGGTCAAGAGGTGAAGGCAGGCGAGATAATAGTAAGACAAAGAGGAACAAAGTTTCATCCGGGGGAGAATGTAAAAAGAGGGAAAGATGATACATTATTTGCTACTCAAGAGGGAAAGATAAAATTTCTCACCAAGGGAGATAGAAAGTATATCAGTGTTGCCCCATAGATGTTTATAGATAGAACAAAGATATATGTAGAATCAGGTGCTGGCGGCGATGGTGCTGTTAGTTTTCGCCGTGAGAAGTTTGTGCCCAAGGGTGGGCCAGACGGCGGTAACGGAGGTAAGGGAGGGGATGTAGTAATCTGCAGCCGAAAGAATGTCAACACTCTTTATCATTTTAAATTTAAGCGTTTTTTTAAAGCTAAAAAGGGGGAAAATGGCGGTTCTAATAATAAAACAGGAGCAAACAGCAGGGATGTGATAATAGATGTACCATTGGGGACAGTAGTCAAAGAAGGAGACAATCTTTTACACGATTTTCTAAAAGAGGAATGTGTTGTTGTTGCTCGTGGCGGGAAAGGTGGAAGAGGAAACGCAGCCTTTAAAAGTGCTACTAATAGGACACCGCGCATTAGTGAAAAAGGCGGGGAAAGAGAACAAAAAGAGCTGTCTTTGGAGCTAAAACTCATTGCTGATGTAGGATTGGTGGGTTTGCCTAATGCGGGGAAATCCACATTCTTAAGTGTTATCTCTCGAGCTAAGCCCAATATTGCTCCTTATCCATTTACTACACTTAGTCCTTATTTAGGTTATGTGACATATAAAGAAGATGATTTTATCGTTGCTGATATTCCGGGCATTATTGAAGGGGCAAGCAGAGGAAAGGGATTGGGTTTAGAATTTTTGAAACATATTGAGCGGACAACATTTCTTCTATTGATTATTGATGCTTCTAATGGTTTTGAGGAGATAAAGAAAACATATAATATTCTGATTACAGAAATGAAAAATTACAGTGAAAAGTTGTCGCAAAAGAAAAGCTGTGTGGTTTTGAACAAAATGGATTTGGTAGAAGAGAAAAATATAGGGGATAGAATAAAAAGAGAGATACAGTGTGATGTTTTTTCCATAAGTGCATTAAAAAAATTGGGGATTGAACAAGTTTTAGGATGGATATACAGTCAAAGAAAATAGTTGTTAAGATAGGCAGTTCTGTTATCGTTCAAGAAGATAAGATAGATAGAAGGTGTTTGGCTAATTTAGTTGGGGATGTGGCATATTTAATAAAAGAAAAAGACAAAGATGTAGTTATTGTGTCCAGTGGTGCGGTAGCATGCGGTATTTTCTCTGTAGGCTCAAAAGAGGTGCCTGTAGATATAGTAAAAAGGCAGGCATTCGCTTCTATCGGCCAGGTGGAATTGATGAAGCTCTATCAGGAAATGTTTTATTCTTACAATTTGCATGTTTCACAGGTACTTATTACCGCTGATGATATATACAATCGCAGGAGATACCTTAATGCGAGAAATACAATATCTCTCCTATTGAATTGGAATATTGTTCCCATAGTGAATGAAAATGATACAGTGGTAATAAAGGAATTGAAATTTGGAGACAATGATAATCTTTCCTCATATATCACCGGTCTTATAGGAGCGGACACACTCATTGTTCTCACTGATGTAGATGGACTTTTTACGGCTGATCCTAAAAAGAAGAGTGCAAAGTTTTTGCCGCTTGTTGAGTTTTCACAGAAAGGAGAGATAGAAAAGTTTGCTTTCGGTTCTATGAGGTTTGGTTGCGGGGGAATGAAAAGTAAGATGGAGATGGCATTTAGAATGGCTGAAGAAGGTAAGATGACTGTCATTGCCAACGGTAAAAAAGAAAATATTCTAAGAAAGATATTGAACGGTGAAGCGAGATGTACGACCTTTGTTCCCAAACAGAATAATCTTACATCAAAAAAAGTATGGCTAAGAACTACATTACAAAAGGGAAAAATATTTATTGATGAAGGAGCAAGAGAGGCAGTTTGTGAGAAGGGGAAGAGTCTTCTTCCTTCTGGTATAGAAAAAATAGAAGGAATTTTTGAACGGGGAGACACAGTAGATGTTGTATATAATGGGAAGATTGTAGCCAAGGGTATAGCCAATTATAATTCTCAAGAGATAGAGATGATAAAAGGACTGCATTCAAAGAAGATTGAATCCGTCATTGGATATAAATATTCCGATGATGTTGTGCATAGAAATAATATGGTGCTTGTGGGAGAAGAAGATGCTTGAACAAATGGTAAGGGATATAGCGAAAAAAGCAAGAGAGGCAAGTTTTTACCTGGCAAATGTAAGCACAGAGAGAAAGAATGAGGCGTTGAATATTGCGGCTCAGCTTATTGATGAAAAGAGAAGAGAAATAAATGAGGCCAACAAAGAAGATGTAAAAGAGGCTGAACAAGAAGGTGTTTCCAAAGCGTTTATTGATAGACTTACCCTTACTGAAAAAAGAATCAACGGCATGATCAAATCCTTGAAGGAAGTGAGTGTACTGGAGGATCCTGTAGGAACTATTATTCGTGGATGGAAAAGACCAAACGGTTTACAAATTTTACAGATGAGAGTGCCCATTGGCGTAATTGGTATCATCTATGAATCCAGACCAAATGTGACCGTGGAGGCATCAAGTCTGTGTTTAAAGGCAGGCAATGCTACAATTTTAAGAGGAGGAAAAGAAGCTATCAATTCAAATCGCATACTTTACGGCATATTGAATGAGGCTGTAAAAAAGGCAGGGTTGCCTGAAGGGTGTATTGGTTTTATTGATTCGGTGGATAGAAAAGCTATAAAATATCTCATTCGTATGAATGGTTTGGTCAATCTCATCATTCCCCGAGGAGGAGAAGGGCTCATCAATTTTGTAACAGAAAACGCTACCGTTCCTGTAATCAAGCATTACAAAGGTTTGTGCCATACATATGTGGATGAATTTGCTTCTCTTTCCATGGCACAAGAGATTGTATACAATGCAAAGGTGCAGAGACCAGGCGTGTGCAATGCCATAGAAACATTGCTGGTGCATAAAAATATCGCCGGGAAGTTTTTGCCAAAGATGGTAAGAAAACTGCAGGAAGCAGGCGTTGAAGTCAGAGGATGTGAAAGAACGAAAAAGATAATTTCTCAAATAAAAGAGGCAGAGGCGGAAGATTGGGATACGGAGTATTTAGATCTTATCCTTTCTATAAAGGTTGTTGATGATATGGATGAGGCTATTGGGCATATAAACAAACATGGATCTCAACATTCGGAAGCAATTATTACTGAGAATTACGAAAGAGCGATGGAATTTTTGTATAGGGTAGATGCGGCAACTGTATATGTGAATAGTTCTACCCGCTTTACCGACGGTGGTGAATTTGGTATGGGCGCAGAAATAGGTATTAGTACGGACAAGATACACGCTCGAGGGCCGATGGGGCTACCAGAACTCACCATCTATAAGTATGTAATATTAGGCAGCGGGCAAATAAGGAAATGAGAATAGGTATTTTTGGCGGTACTTTCAATCCCGTGCATTTAGGACATCTGCGAGTAGCGTTGGATGTGAAAGATGTGTTTTGTTTGGATAAGATATTATTTGTTCCTACTGGCATACCCCCCCACAAGAAAGATGATGTTGCTCCTATCCACGATCGGATGAATATGTTAAGAATTGCAGTGGCCGATGTGTCGGATTTTGAGGTATCTGATATTGAAGCGCATAGAAATGGTATTTGCTATGCAATAGATACGGTAAGAATGCTCAAGGAAAAATATAGAGGTGCTGAGCTGTTTTACATCGTTGGCACTGATGCATTTTCATCTATTCGCACCTGGAAAAAGTATGAAGAACTTTTGGGAAACATATCATTTATCGTTATGATAAGGCCAAAATGTATACAGGATGAATTGTATAAACTAGATAAAGTTCGCTACATAGAAGTAGATAGAAAAAGGGCATTTCCTGACACGCTTTCCACTGTATATCTCTATCCAGTAACTCAAATTGATATATCTTCTTCATTTATTCGCTTGTATATAAAGCGGGGAGGAAGTATAAGCTATTTTACACCGAAAGATGTGGTAGAATATATTAAAGAGAGAGGTTTGTATAAGAGGTGAGTGAAAAGCTAATTAGAGCTAATTACAAGGAGATAGCGCATATATTGGAGGAGAAAGCAGCTGAGGATATCGTAGCCTTAGATATGAGAAGATATACAAGCATATTTGATTATATGGTGATATGTAGCGCAACTTCTAAGAAACATGCTCAAGCCTTGGCTTATACTCTAAAAGAAAGGATGAAGGTAAGACATATAGAGGGTTATGAAGTCGGTGAGTGGATATTGGTTGACTGTACGGATGTTATTGTGCATATTTTCTCTCAAGAGAAGAGGGAGTATTATGGGTTGGAATATTTGTGGAGCGATGTGCCGAGGAAAAAGCTTTGTAGGTAGGGGGGAATCCTATGGATGAGCAGCTGCTTGTTCAATTGAAAGAAACATTGATCGTAATGAAGAAAAGCTTGCAAAAACGGATAAAGGAGAGAAGTGAAAAGGTAAAAAGAAACTTCAAAGGCGATGTTGGAGATAGTTCTCTTTATGTTTATAACAGAGAAACGCTTTACAGTATCACAGAGCGGGAAAGAAATGAGTTACAGGAAGTAAATGATGCCTTATACAGGATAAAAAGGAATACCTATGGAATATGCGATAGATGCGGTGCAGAAATATCTAAGGAAAGATTGATTCTTAAGCCTACGGCAAAATTTTGTGCGAGATGCAGAAAAGAGGTAGATGGCGATAATAGGTGAGTTTTTTAATACTTTTTTCCCCTATGCCTGTGTTTTGTGCGGTGGTCATGCGAGAAAGATTTTATGCGATAGATGTTTTCGTAGAGTAAAACCGTATTCTGGCAAAAGATGTTTGAAATGTTCCAGGCCCTTACCTGATGAAAATAATGTTTTTTGTGCACGGTGCTTAAAAGGGGTAGCTTTTGAGAGGGGATTTTCCTTATTTCCCTATGAGAGAATAAAGGAAATTGTATATTCCTTCAAATACAGAAACATGCCTTATGTTGTGCATTTGCTCAGGTTTTTTTTAAAAGAAATAAGAGAATCTGGTATTTTTAACGACGCTTCTTTTCTTATTCCTGTGCCTATGCATCCGAAGAAAATAAGGAAAAGAGGTTATAACCAGGCAAATTTAATTGCTCATGAGCTCTCCTCTATTTTTCACATCCCTGTGGCTTACGATGTACTTATAAAACAAAAAGATACCCTGCCTCAAGTTGGGTTGAGTTATAAACAAAGGTTAAATAATCTTAAAGGTGCATTTTCAATAAAGAACACAGAAAGGATAAACAGAAAAACGGTGGTTCTCGTTGATGATGTGTATACAACGGGAACTACGATTGATCAATGTGCTTTACTTTTACAGAAGAACAAGACACATCCACGTTTTTTCACTTTGTCCACTACTTCACTTACGCATTGAAATAGTTTGCAAGAGAAAATGGTCAAAGCATTTTCTCTTGACAAGTGTTTCTTATTTCTGTATAAATACGGTGTTTTTTAATAAAGAGGTGAAGATAAATGAAGACTTTTTTTGCTAAGAGTGAAGATGTTGAAAGAAATTGGTATTTGATAGATGCCGCAGATAAAGTAGTGGGGAAATTGGCGGTGAGAATAGCTGATACTTTAAGAGGAAAAAATAAACCTCAATTTACTCCTCATGTGGATACGGGTGATTTTGTGGTAGTTATTAATGCGGAGAAGGTAAGGTTTACAGGAAATAAATGGCAGGATAAGTATTATTATAGACATAGTGGATATTTTAGTGGACTGAAGAGTGTAAATGCAGAAGAGATGCTTGAAAAACATCCAGAAAGAATCCTTATGTCTGCTGTTAAGGGGATGTTGCCCAAGAATAGGTTGGGTAGAAAGCTGATTAAAAAGTTAAAGATATATAAGGGATGTGATCATCCTCATGAAGCGCAAAATCCGCAAAAATTAGAGGTGTAAATGCAAAGATTTTATGCTACCGGAAGAAGAAAGACTTCTGTTGCCAGGGTCTGGATCAATGGAGGAAAGGGCGAGATTAAAGTAAACGGGAAGCCACTGTCAGATTATTTTAATGGACTTAAAGCAGAGATACTTAAAATATTGTATCCCTTAAAGATTGTTGATTTAGAGAATAGGGTAGATATGTTTGTCACCGTAAAAGGTGGGGGGATAACAGGGCAAGCGGAAGCGATAAGACATGGTTTGAATAAAGCACTTGTTGAATATGATCCTAATTTGAGAGCTAAACTTAAACCGTTAGGTTTATTGAGTAGAGATTCGCGCAAAAAAGAGAGAAAAAAGTACGGAAGAAGGAAAGCCCGTGCTTCTTTCCAATGGTCCAAGCGGTAGATGATAGATGCAGCTATTGTTGGTGTTAGCGGATTTACAGGAATAGAACTTCTTAAGATTCTCACTTCTCACAAAGAAGTAAATATATCTTATATTGCTTCTCGCACCTTTGTTGGAAAGAACATCGCCGATGTTTATCCTCTATTTAAGACTGTATGCGAGATGGAATGCGAAGAGATGGATGCAGAAAAGATGGATGGATGCGATGTGGTGTTTTTAACCCTTCCTCATTCTGTATCGATGGATATTGCCAGGCAAATTTATAGGGCAAAAATAATAGACTTCAGTGCAGATTTTCGCTTAAAAGATGTAAATACCTATGAAAAATGGTATGAAAAAGAGCATATAGCAAAGGATCTCTTAAAAGAGGCGGTATATGGACTGCCGGAGCTTTATAGGGGAGAGATAAAGAAAACCAGGATTGTGGCTAATCCGGGTTGTTATTCTACAGCCTGTATTTTACCTATCATTCCATTTATTGAGAAAAATGTTATACAAGATGATATCGTTGCCGATTGTAAATCTGGCGTGAGTGGTGCAGGGAAAACATTGAGAGAAGAGCTACAGTTTTCGGAGGTAGGAGAAAATTTTTATCCCTATGCTATTTCTGGTCACAGACATGCACCGGAGATAGAAGAGGTGATAAAAAGATATACAAATAGGAATATAGAACTTACCTTTGTTCCTCATCTTATTCCTGCAATGAGGGGTATTATCGCCACCATTTATGCAAATATAAATAGAGAGTTAAAAGATGAAGATGCTTATGAAATATTAAAAGAGTTTTATGAAGATGAACCGTTTGTGAGAATAAGAAGAGATGTGCCTCAGATAAAAGATGTAAGAGGAACGAACTTTTGTGATATAGGAGCTTTTATAAAAAACGGAAAGATTATCTTTGTATCAGCTATTGACAATCTCATAAAGGGTGCCAGTGGACAGGCTGTTCAGAATATGAATATAATGTTTAATATTGAAGAAACAGAAGGATTGACTCCCTATCCTTTTTATCCATGAAAAGAGTTGATAGAGGTATAGCTGCGGTTGAAGGAATAAAATCGGCAGTAGCTAAAACAGGCATTAAAAAAAATGGTAAATTAGATTTAGCCGTTTTGTTTTCAGATTATCCCTGCCTGTGGTGTGCAACATTCACCAAAAATAATGTAAAGGCAGCACCTGTTCTGTATGATATTGAGCTTCTAAGTAAAAATAAACCGTTGAGAGCAATTGTTGTAAATAGTGGTAATGCCAATGCTTGCACCAAAGAGGGGAAGGAGGCGGTGACAAAAGTTGTAGAGGAAACCAGCAAAATATTGAATATAAAAAAAGATAATATTGCAGTGTGTTCAACGGGTATCATTGGTGAAAGATTACCTTATGAGAAGATTATTTCTTCTTTAAAAAATCTGGATTTTTCTGAAGAAAATTGTCATCTGGCAGCAGAGGCAATTTTAACCACCGATACAAAGACGAAAGAAGTAGCCTACGAATTTGAGATAGACGGGGAAGATGCACATATCGGAGGGATGGCAAAAGGGGCAGGGATGATTAATCCTCATATGGCTACTATGCTTTCTTTTATCGTTACTGATGTGAATATAGAAAGGGACTTGCTGTGTAAAGCATTAAAAGAAGCGGTAGATTTTTCTTTCAATCGTATATCGGTGGATGGAGATACATCTACCAATGACAGCTGTTTTTTGCTTTCTACCTGTAAAGGAGAAAACAGTAAAATAGAAGAAGAAAATGAAGCCTATGATATATTTTTGGATGTCTTAAAAAAGCTGTGTATGGAACTTGCCTTAAAGATTGTAGGAGATGGAGAAGGGGCAACAAAGCTTGTAAAAATTATAGTGGATAAGGCAAAAAATGGAGAAGAAGCGGAGAGATGTGCAAGGGCTATTGCAGATTCCTTATTGGTGAAAACAGCCTTATTCGGTAAAAAGGCAAATTGGGGCAGGATTGCAGCCTGTGTGGGATATTCGGGTGTAACATTTTCTGAACAGGGATTCTCCATCTCTGTTGGCGGCAAATTGGTTTTTGATAGAGGAAAAGAAAATAAAATAGATATTTCTTTATATATGAAGAATAAAGATATAGATATTGTGGTCTCTCTTTATTCCGGTAATGCATCTTATACGATGTGGACCACAGACCTATCCTATGATTATGTGGAAATAAACTCCATTTAAGTTGTAAAAAGTCCTTTTTTGTAATTTTCATTGACAATCTAAGACAATATGGTATAATCTGAGAACTATTGCAGGAGGTGCTTTATGCTTAAATTTTTGTATGTGTTGGTTTTTATTTTCTTGTTTACAAGCTCTGGATGGGCAAAAGATGTAATCACTGTTTATAGTGGTGCGGGGATGAGGAAACCGATGGATAAAATAGGAAGGGCTTTTGAGAAGAAATATGGCGTATCTGTGAGATACAATTATGCCGGTTCCAATACCCTCCTGTCTCAGATGGAGCTGACAAAAAAGGGCGATTGCTATATGCCAGGGGCAACGATGTATATTGAAAAAGCAAAAGAGAAAGGATTTGTGGATTATGAAAAACCCGTGGCGTATCATATACCGGTAATAGTAGTTCCTGAAGGAAATCCTGCGAATATAAAAAGTTTGAAAGACCTCATAAAACCCGGGGTAAAGGTAATCCTGGGAGATCCGAAAGCGGCCGCATGTGGAAAGATTGCAAAGAAGATATTAGAGAAAAACAAAATTTACGATGAGGTGCAAAAGAATGTAATTGCCACCGCTGCGACGGTAAATGAACTAGTAGTTTATATGTGTATGGGGCAGGCTGACGCATCCATAATCTGGAAAGCCTCATTGCTGGGGACAGAGGATAAAACAGACATTATAGAGATACCCAAAAAAGAGAATATGATCAAGGTAATACCCATCGGCAGGCTGACATTTTCTAAACATAAGAAAATAGCAAAAAGGTTTGTGGATTTTGTTGCATCTTCTGAGGGAAAGAATATATTTAAAGAATGTGGTTTCACAGCGTATTCAAGTAAGAAGTATGGGTCTTCCACTGGAAAAAAGATAATGCTGTACAGTGGAGCGGGGCTTATGGAAACGATGAACATTTTGGGTGCTAAGTTTGAGAAAGAGCATGGAGTTAAGGTAGTATATAATTATGCGGGTGCTGGTCATCTGCTTTCCCAAATGGAGATAACGCAGCAAGGTGATATATTTATTCCAGGTGCGCTATTTACTTTCAACAAGGCGAAGGAGAAGGGATTTATAGAACCTGGTTCTGAAAGGCTGGTTGCTTACCACATTCCTGTAATAGGTGTAAAGAAGGACAATCCAGCAAATATAACTTGCTTGGAGGACCTTGCGAGACCGGGTATTAAGATTGTGCTGGGAGACCCGAAGGTAGTACCTATAGGGAGAGCTGCAGAGAAAATTCTTAAGGATGCAGGGATAAGAAATAAAGTAAATATTGTATCAAGGGCTTCTGAGGAGCCTCAGCTTGTTATAGCTGTATCAGAGGGGATTGTGGATGCGGCAATCTTCTGGCGATCTTCGTTATGGGAGCTACGAGACAGGATAGATATAATAGAGATATCGAAAGAGCAAAATTGTATAAAGACGATCCCAATAGGGGTTTTGACATTCTCAAAGGACAAAGATTCCGCAAAGGATTTTTGTAACTATGTGGTTTCCAGGAAAGGGAAGAAAATATGGGAAGAAAATGGTTATATAGTTTATCCAAATCCAAAGTATAAAAAGTAGGAGGTATTTATGGATGTAAGTGCAAGAAACAAGTTGCCGGGACAAGTCAAAGAGGTAAAGTTGGGGCAGGTTATGGCAGAGATTACACTCAAGATAGGAGAAAATGAAGTAGTTGCCGTTGTTACCAGGACATCAGCTGAGAGGTTAGGCTTAAAAGTTGGCGATAAAGCTTATGCCTTGGTTAAGGCTACAGAAATTATGGTAGGCAAAGATTAATATTAAATATATGTTGTGAAGCCACACTTATTTAAGAAATAAAAATATGGATGAGATAAGATACAAGCCTATAGGAATTATACATTCAGAATTTACTGAAAAGGAAAACACACCTATTCAGGGGGTTTTTGCTAAAGATGCAAAAGGTGAGGTAGAGGTGTTTCCTCAATATATCCCAGGATTAAAAGATATCGAGGGGTTTTCACATCTCATTCTTATTTATCATTTTCATCTCTCTGATGGCTATTCATTGGTCTCAATGCCTTTTTTAGAAGATGAGCAACATGGGATTTTCTCCATAAGGCATTTCAATAGACCAAATGCCGTTGGTCTCTCTATCGTTAAATTAGAGAAGGTTAAAGGAAACATACTGGAAATCAGCGAAGTGGATATTCTGGATGGGACACCGCTTCTTGATATTAAACCTTTCGTGTCGCGGTTTGACAATAGAGATGATGCAAAGAACGGTTGGGTTAGTAATCCGCATCTGGACATGGTTAGAGGTGAATCTGGCAAGCATAGAGGAGATTAGGAGCATGCAGATGTTAAATAAATTGAAACAATCAGGATTTAAGATTTTTACATTATGCTTTAGTCTACTGCTTACAATATTTATATTAGCGGTGATTTTTTGTGTTGTTACCCATACAACCTTTAGTGCTTTAATAACAAATATCGTCTCTAAGGAGATAC
>JAGGSB010000044.1 GCA_021159305.1 Deltaproteobacteria bacterium
AAATATAGGGGTGGGAAAGAATTGGACAGAGGCAAAAGTTTGATTATGAGGAGGAAATATGATTAACGAATATGAATTAAAATCTAAAACGGGCAAAGTTCTTGGAAATATAATGTGGAAGAAAAGTTTCTGGGATTTGTCGAAATTACCACAGGATTTAGCTGACAGACTGTCAGATTTGGATGTGTATACCATTATTCCCCGAGAAGGAAGCAATGATATGAAAATTTCTGTAACAACGAGAGATGAATTGTGGGCAAGTTGTGCAGCAGATATTTTAAAAAAAGAAGAAAGTGACATCGTTCTTGAACCCCTGGAGGGTGAATGAATTGTAATCCCCAAAGGATATTAATATGAGACGAAGACATGCGATTGATGTTAAAATTTTGATTATAGTTATCTTACTAATAGTGATATTTTTCATGGCTATCAATAGGGCGAGAAATAGAGGAAATATGAATTTTAATACTATTACAGCAGAAAAGGTAAGAATTGTCACACCCAAAGGAAATACTGTAATTGGTTTATCAAGCCAGAATGAAAAGGCATTTATTGAGATATTTAATGAAAGGGGTAAGCGTGTAGCTATCTTAGCGATTGTAAGTGAAGATGGAAGGCTCTATTTATCTACTGAAGAAGGGGAAATATAGACTTTTATTCTCTTTTTTGCCTCGGGATTACCTGGATTAAGACCCCGTGTAGTATAGCAAGTTACTACACGGGGTAAACAGATTAAGATAAAGAAATAATTTTATTTATTTATTTTTTCTTCTTTTCTTCGTAGCTACTCTTAATAATTTTTCTTTTTTTAAAATCTGCCTGCCCCGTGTAATATCCTAACGAAGAAATTCTATCTTGAAGTATTACACAGGGCCCAATCCAGAGAAATCCAGTGGCTAATATTCTTTTTACTTTTTGAGTGAGCAAAAAGTAAACAAAAACTCACCCGCTACAATAAAAAGACTAAAAATAGCTTACAAAAAGCTAAAAATAGAAAACTCGCTTTGCTCAGACATTCTATTTTCTTAACACTTCTTATAAACTATTTTCTATACGCCTTTTTATCTAATGCGGGAGATAAGAATACAGCAACCATCAACCACCAACCATGTTTATCCGTGGCTAATATTAATATGAGATTGCTTCTCCCCCTAAGGTCGGATCGCAATGGCAGAGGCTAAACTTTTCCTTGATATTTTCAGCAAAAAATGCAACAATTTCTATCAATGGATAAGATAATAGCAATTGTTAACCAGAAGGGTGGGGTAGGCAAAACTACCACTGCTGTGAATTTAGGTGCATCGTTGGCTTTAGCAGGGAAAAAGGTGTTGTTAATTGACCTGGACCCTCAGGCAAATGCCACCTCGGGATTAGGTTTTAATAAAAGAGACTATGAATTTAATATTTACCATGCTTTTATAGGGAGAGAAAAACTAAAAGATATAATATTGGAAACAGAAATAAAGAGTTTACATCTCATTCCTTCGCATATTGCCCTCATCGGGGTGGAAATTGAATTGGTTGATATGCAGAACAAAGAAAGTGTGCTAAAGAAGCTAATTGCAGATATTAAGAAGAAATACGATTACATATTAATAGATTGTCCACCATCATTAGGCATCTTGACAATAAACGCATTGGTAGCCGCAAATTCCGTTATTGTGCCTGTTCAATGTGAATATTACGCAATGGAAGGCTTGGCACATCTTTTAAATACTGTTCATTTAGTGAGAAAGTTATATAATTCTTCTCTCTGGGTAAGGGGCCTTTTATTAACTATGCATGATAAAAGAAATAATCTTTCGAGACAGGTTGTGGCGGAAGTAAAAAAACACTTTTCTAATGAAGTCTTTAAAACCCTTATTCCCCGCAATGTGCGGCTGAGCGAAGCACCCAGTTACGGCAGACCTGTTGTTACCTACAGCAGGAGTTCATCGGGTTCCCGCGGTTATTTATCGTTGGCTAAAGAGGTAATAGAAAATGACGGTTAAAAAAAAAGCTTTAGGTAGGGGATTAGATGCTTTACTTCCTGATTTCAATGAAAAGGATGTAAGACAAATAAATGTGAAATCGATTAAACCCAATCCCTTTCAACCCCGAGGAACTATAGATGACTCCAAGTTGAAGGAATTAGCACAATCCATAAAAGAAAAAGGATTGATTCAGCCTGTTGTAGTGAGACGAAAGAAAAATTATTATGAATTGGTGGTGGGTGAAAGACGATGGAAAGCGACAATTTTGGCAGGCCTGTCCGAAATTCCCGCTATTGTAAAAAATCTTAGTGATACAGAGTCTGTCGAAATAGCTATTATAGAAAATGTCCAGAGAAAAAACCTATCACCAATAGAGGAAGCTATGGCCTACAAAAGGTTGATTAAAAATTTTGGATATACTCAAGAAAAGGTAGCAAAGAAAATAGGTAAAAATAGAACGACTATTGCCAACATCTTAAGAATACTTGATTTGCCGCAGGAAATTATAAATATGGTTCATGAAGGTAAAATTACCCCAGGTCATGCTCGAGCCTTGCTTACTTTCAAAAATGATAAAAAGAAAATTTATTGGGCAAATGAAATAAAAAGAAAAAAATTGACGGTAAGAGAAATAGAAAATCTAAAAGATAGGGATGAAAAAAAAGCTATATCTCAATCTATTTCAAATAAAATAAAACTGCCTGTCAGTATAAGAGGAACATTGGAGAAGGGAAAATTGGAGATAAGATTTAATAGCAAGAAGGAATTAAAGAGATTACTTTCTCTTTTTGATTTTTAACACAATATGCTCAAAAAGGTATTTTTACCCATACTTTTTGTTTTTATCTTTTCGTTTTCTGCCTATGCAAATACAACAATAAATGTCAGTGGAGTAGTAAAAAATGCGCATGGCGAACCAGTATGCGGAGCATGCGTTAAACTTCTTCATGATGATAAGCAGATAGCAGAAGCATACTCTGGAGATAATGGAGCATATAATCTTACTGCAAGTTTAGATGAAAAACCCGATAATCTTTATATACAATTTTATAAAAGCAATTACAAAAAGGTAACAAAAAATATATCTGTTTATAGCTATGATACACGAAAGCAAATGTATCTCTTCCATGCAAGTCCTATATTAGATAGAACAATTACTCCCGCATTTTATATTTCTCTTTTTGCTCTTATTATGGTTTTTGTGTTGATTTCATTAGAGCTGGTGCATAGAACATTAGCAGCATCCTTAGGTGCTGCTCTGGTTTTATTCATCTCTTATACTCTGGGCACTTTTAATGAAAGTTATTTTATCATTTCATTTGAAGAAGCGGCAAAATCTATAGATTTAAATGTAATACTACTCTTGATGGGAATGATGATCATCGTTGGCGTGATGAAAAAAACAGGTGTTTTCCAATGGCTGGCATATAAATCCTTTTCCATTTCAAAGGGGAATGTATTTTTACTTTCCGTAATTTTCATGTTTATTACTGCCATTTTATCTGCTTTTTTGGATAATGTAACCACTATGCTTCTTATCGCTCCTATTTCTATAGAGATTGCACTGGTTTTGGGTATATCTCCCTTTAGCTTACTTATACCGACGGTCTTAGCCTCAAATATGGGGGGAACATCTACATTGATAGGCGACCCCCCCAATATTTTGATAGGTTCTTATACTCATTTAACATTCAATGATTTTCTCATCAACCTCTTTCCCGTTATACTGATTATTTTAGTTGTCAATGTGTTTTTAATGAAACTTTATTATGGAAAAGAATACAAAAAAGCGAAAATAAAAAATATAGATGAACTTTTAACCAAGTTAAAGAAAGAATATAAGATAACAGACAGAAAACTCCTCAAATATTGTCTCTTTGTTCTGATTTTTGTCGTATTTATGTTTATCGTTCATGGCTTTTTAAATATGGAGCCCTGTATTGCTGCTTTGACAGGCGCGGCTGTGCTTCTCGTGATAAGCGGGGTGGACATTGTAGGTGTAATAGAAAAAGAAGTAGAATGGCCTACGCTTGTTTTTTTTATTATGCTGTTTATTGTGGTAGGAGCTGTGATCTCTACTGGTGTGATTCAACTCATTGGGTCCTGGATAGGGAATCTTGCCGGTGGCAATTTAATTGTAGCTATAATACTAATTATATGGGTTTCTGCCATTGCCTCGGCTGTTGTTGATAATATCCCATTTACAGCGACTATGCTCCCGGTGGTGGCTTATCTGACATCTACTATTCCTTCCTCTCGTCCCGATATTTTATGGTGGGCATTGTCTTTAGGTGCCTGTTTGGGAGGAAATGGGACACTTATTGGGGCAAGTGCAAATATTGTTACTGCTGGATTTGCAGAAAGATCGGGGTTTCCGTTAAGATTTGTAGATTTTCTTAAGGTTGGCGGACCGGTAACAGTGGTGAGTTTGATCATTGCTACTCTGTGGCTGATTATTGGAGGATAAATGCAGTTGGTATGTATTGCAAAGGGCTCTCCATCTGGTGAAAGAGCAGCTAAAAAGGCAGCAGAAATAGCCAAAAAAGATGGATATAATAAGATTTCGCTTTTGTTTATTGTTGATGTAGATTTTCTTTCAAAGAGTTTAACAGGATATACAAAGGAAGAAAATAGAGCAAAAGAAGGACTTGTGCACATTGGAAAAACAATTATGGAAAAGCTGAAGAAAATCATATTGGATATTTTTCCTCAGGTAAATGTAAGGAAGATTTTTAGAGAAGGTTCAACGGCAGAAATTATTAGATGTTTTGTGAAAAACAATACGATTGCTAAACTTATCATTCCTAAAGAGGAGAGGGGTCCTATTGAAAAAACATTAGTAGGTGGAGACATTGAATCATTTATCAACGAATTATCCAAGTATACGAAGATTATTATTGTGGTATAACCACACTTGCATAAAGAGGGTATGTATGATAAATTTGCATCAATAAATTGGAGGATGGAGAGAAATGGTAGAACTTAACAGCATGATTATTGCACAGATAATTGCTTTTTTGCTTCTTCTTTTCTTGCTTAATATTATACTATATAAACCTATTCTTTTTACAATGGGTAAGCGTAGAGAGAATGTAGAATCTCAACTTTCACAGGCAAAAAAAGTTACCGAGAATGCAGAAAAGAAAAAAGTGGAGCATAAAAAGATATTGGAAAATGCTCGGGTAGATGGAAAAAAATTGTACAATGATCTCATCTTGGAGGCAATTTCGAAGAGGGATAAGCTTTTACACGAAACAAACGAGAGGTTAAAAACAGAAATTCATGATTTTAATGATCATGTGAAAGAAACAAAAAAAGGAGAATTAGAACAGGGAAAAAGTCTTTCTAATAGTATTGCCGATGAGATATTTAAAAAACTTGCTTAAGGATAAGTTATGAAATTGTTATTGTTTGTTGCTCTTATGCTGTTTCCTATCTATGCTTATGGTGGCGAAGAAACACTCTCTGCACATATGATGTGGAGGGTTATTAATTTTGTTATCTTCGTTGCGTTTCTGTATTATGTGTTAAAAAAACCGGCAGGTGCTTTCTTTAAGAATAGAAGAGAAAAAATATGGAAAGAGATGGATGATGCAGAAAAATCCTATCAAGAAGCTATAAAAATGCTCAAAGAGGCAGAGGAAAAACTATCTCGAGTGGACATGGAAATAGAAAAAATTATAAGTTTGAACCGTACTATAGGAATAAAAGAAGCGGAAAACATATCAGAAAAAGCCAAAGAGATGATAGAGATAATCAAGCGCAGTAAAAGTTTAGAAAAAGAAATGATAGAGAAAAATGCGCGGAGAGAAATTATAACAAGCATTGTGGATCAAGCAATCGAAAAGGCAAAAAAGCATTTAGCAGAAGCAACAGATTTATCTCTTCACAGGAAAATAAATGCAAAATCTCTTGCTGCTTTAGGAGATGAGGTAAGATGAGGGGGACAGAAAAAATTGCACGACGCTATGCGAAATCTTTAATGAAATTATGTGAGGATTATAGATACAATTATGATGATGCAGGGAATAGTATAGAAAATTTGTTAGAAACATTGAAAGCTAACGGAGAATTGATGTCTGTGTTGAAATCTCCAATAGTTACAAAGGAAAAAAAGATAGATATTTTTTCTAAGGTATTTCAAGTATTGGAAATGTCCGAAGGGTTACAAAAATTTGTAAAGTATTTGATAGTCAATCGTAGGGGAAATATATTAGAAAATATATATTTTTCTTTTTCTGAAATGGTTGACGAAAAGCTTGGTAGAGCAAAAGCTAAGGTAAAATCAGTTGTTTCTCTTTCTATTAGAGAAGAAGAGGAAATTAAACAATTTTTGGAAAAAGCATTGGGTAAAACAGTAGAGATAGAAGGTGATATTGATAAAGATATAATTGGTGGACTATGGATTCAGGTAGGGGATGTTATTTTCGATGGAAGTGTAAGAGGGTTTCTTTTCCATTTAAAGAAAAAACTTATTAATATGGAGATGTAAGGAGTGTTTATATGCAGATTAAAGCAAGCGAGATAAGTGATGTCATTAGAAAAGAGATAGAAGGAACAGATTATAAAGTTGATGTTCAAGAAACAGGTGTTGTGCTTTCCGTAGGGGATGGTGTTGCGCGTGTATATGGTTTAAACAATGTGATGGCAAGTGAAATGGTGGAATTTTCCAATGGTGTGTATGGTCTGGCTATGAACTTAGAAGAGGATAATATAGGCGTTATCATAATGGGTGCGGATACAGGTATAAAGGAAGGAGATATTGCAAAAAGGACAAAACGGATCATTGAGGTGCCTGTAGGCGAAGAAACGGTAGGTAGGGTAGTAAATGCGTTAGGTCAACCCATAGATGGTAAAGGAGCCATCAATGCAAAGCACAGCAGGAGAATAGAAGTTAAAGCTCCCTCTATTGTGTGGAGAGACCCTGTATCTGAACCACTGCAAACCGGTATAAAGGCAATAGATACAATGATACCTATTGGAAGGGGACAAAGAGAACTTATCATTGGAGATAGACAGGTGGGAAAAACCGCTATTTCTATTGATGCCATTATAAATCAACGGGATACAGATGTTTACTGTATATATGTTGCTATAGGGCAAAAGAGATCTTCTGTGGCAAGAGTCTGTAAAGTATTGGAGGAACATGGAGCAATGGAATACACGACCGTTGTTGCTGCTACAGCATCAGATCCGGCAGCACTTCAGTATATTGCACCGTATACGGGGGCAACAATGGGAGAATATTTTAGGGATTCTGGCAGGCATGCATTGATTGTGTATGATGATTTGACAAAACATGCACAGGCATATCGTCAAATGGCCTTGCTTTTAAGAAGGCCGCCGGGCAGAGAAGCTTATCCCGGCGATGTTTTTTATCTCCATTCTCGTTTGCTGGAGAGAGCAGCAAAGATGAGTAGCACGAAGGGTGGAGGTTCACTTACCGCTTTACCGATTATTGAAACGCAAGCAGGTGATGTTTCTGCTTATATTCCTACCAATGTTATATCTATCACCGATGGTCAAATATATCTCGAGACAGATCTTTTTTATGCAGGTATAAGGCCAGCACTTAATGTAGGTATTTCCGTATCCAGGGTAGGAGGAGCGGCTCAAATCAAGGCTATGAAGAGCGTTGCCGGTACATTAAGGTTGTTCCTTGCTCAATATAGAGAGATGGCAGCGTTTGCCCAGTTTGGCAGTGAGTTGGACAAGGTAACACAACAGCAATTGCATAGAGGGGTTCGGCTAACAGAAATACTGAAACAGCCTCAGTACAAGCCATTGCCAGTAGGGAAACAAGTACTCATCATATATGCCGGTGTAAATGGTTATCTGGATGTTTATCCGGTGGATAAATGTAGAAGATACGAGGAAGAATTGTATAAGTTTGTCGATGCCCGTTACCCGGAAGTATTAAAAGAAATAGAAGAGAAAAAAGTAATGAATGATGCGTTGAAGGAAAAGACAAATAAGGCATTGGAAGAATTTAAGGAAATTTTCAAAGCTGAAGAGTAAAATATGGCCACTACAAGAGATATTAAAAGAAAAATTGGCAGTATAGTAAAAACGCAGCAGATTACAAGAGCGATGAAAATGGTGGCTGCTGCCAAGTTAAGAAGAATTCAGGAATCAACTCTTCATCTGAGGTTTTACTCAACAAAAATTGAGGAGTTGATGACTGGCTTATTAAAAGGAGCATCTTTGGCTTCCCATCCTCTTTTTCGTTATGGAGATGTTAAAAATGTTGAACTTATCATTATCACTGCAGACAGAGGATTATGTGGTTCTTTTAACCATAATGTGCTTAAAAAAGCAGAGGACATGATAAAGAATTTTGATAAAGAGGGAAAGACTGTTTCTCTTACCGTTATTGGTCGTCATGGTTATAATTATTTGAAATTTAGAGGATATAGTTTCCGTAAAACATATATGAATATTCTAAGTAAAGAAGCAAAATTTACAGATGCAATGGAAATAATGGATGATGTGATGAATATATTCTTAGAAGAGAAATTAGATGAGGTTCATTTAATATACAATAGGTTTGTTAATACCTTGGTCCAAAAAGTGACGGTTAAACAAGTGTTTCCGCTGAGTGTGGAAAAAACAGAAAGAGAAGTAGTAGCACAACACATCTTTGAACCATCTATGGAAGAAGTATTGGAGTCTTTGCTTCCTCGCTATGTATATATTTTATTGTATAGTGCAATGCTGGAATCCCTGGCTAGTGAACATGCAGCGCGAATGACTGCAATGGACAATGCAACTAAAAATGCAGATGATATGGTTAGAATGCTTACCTTGTCATTTAATAATGCGCGGCAAATAGCTATTACCAGGGAGTTAATAGAAATTACCACGAGCGTTGAAGCTATGAAATATTAAAAGGGGTGGAATAAATATGGAGAAGGAGAAAAAGGGCAAAATTGCTCAGGTAATGGGTCCGGTAGTAGATGTAGAATTTGAAGAGGCAGCGTTACCTCCCATTTATACGGCATTGGTTGTGCCTAAGGAGAAAATAGAAGGCTTAGAATCAGACCTATTCTTGGAGGTTGCACTACATTTGGGTGAAAACAGAGTAAGAACAATAGCCATGGATTCTACTGATGGATTGGTAAAAGGTACGGAAGTAATAAATACAGAAAATGCAATTACTGTTCCTGTAGGCGAAGGTGTTTTGGGTAGAATAATGAATGTGGTAGGCGAAGCTGTAGATGAACAAGGGCCTATCGAGTATAAAGAAAGGTGGCCTATTCACAAGGATCCTCCTTTACTTACAGAGCAAAGTACATCCAGTAAAATGTTTGAAACTGGCATAAAAGTTATTGATCTTCTATGTCCCTATATGCAAGGAGGTAAGACAGGTCTTTTTGGTGGTGCAGGAGTGGGTAAGACCGTGCTTATTATGGAACTTATTCACAATGTAGCCTTGCATCACGGGGGTTATTCCGTTTTCTGTGGGGTAGGAGAGAGGACAAGAGAAGGTAACGATTTGTGGTTGGAGATGAAAGAATCCGGTGTTTTAGATAAAGCAGCTTTGATTTATGGACAGATGAATGAACCACCAGGGGCAAGAGCAAGAGTAGGGTTGAGCGGCCTTACTGTAGCAGAATATTTCCGTGATCAGGAGATGGACATCCTGGTGTTTATAGATAATATATTTCGTTTTACTCAAGCCGGTAGTGAGGTCTCCGCACTTTTGGGACGTATCCCATCCGCCGTGGGTTATCAGCCCACATTGGGCACAGATATGGGTGAATTGGAAGAGAGGATCACTTCTACCAATAAGGGTTCAATTACCTCCGTGCAGGCAATATATGTTCCTGCTGATGACCTTACTGATCCTGCTCCAGCTACGACATTCTCTCATCTCGATGCTACAACTGTTCTTTCGCGTAGATTGACAGAATTAGGTATCTATCCTGCGGTAGATCCATTGGATTCCACTTCCACCATACTTGATCCTCAAGTAGTAGGAGAAGAGCATTATCATGTTGCCCGAAGGGTGCAGGAAATACTGCAAAGATATAAAGAACTTCAGGATATTATTGCTATTTTAGGAATGGAAGAGTTATCTGAAGAGGATAAAGTAACCGTCAGTCGTGCTCGAAAGATACAGAGGTTTCTTTCTCAACCCTTTTTTGTAGCGGAACAGTTTACAGGTCTGCCTGGTAAATTTGTACCGGTAAAAGAAACAATTAAAGCTTTTAAAGAGGTTATTGAGGGAAAGCATGATGATTTACCGGAACAAGCCTTTTATCTGGTAGGAACAATAGATGAAGCAGTAGAAAAATCAAAGAAACTTTTAGGATGAGTATATATGGGAATTAAATGTACTTTAGTCACGCCTGAAAGGGAGTTGTTTACAGGAGAAGTAGATTATCTATGCGCGCAGGGAATGGTTGGTGAATTTGGTGTCCTGCCTGGTCATACCCCCTTTATTACATTACTTAAAGCTGGCATTGCTTATGTAGAAACTGGAGATGAGATAAAAAGATTTGCTGTAGTTTCTGGCTTTTGTCAGGTATCGGGTGATCATGTTATTATTCTCGCTGATGAAGCTTATACCGAAGATGAGATAAACAAAGAGCAAGCAGAGGAAGAATACAAAAATGCCATCAGTGAATTGGATAAGCTAAAACCTGATGATCCAAAATACAATGAAATAACAAAAAGAGTGGATAGAGCGAAAATTCTTATAGATATAGCGGACAAAAGGTGAGTTCTATCATAAGTTTTTCCCATATAGGCTGGGTAGCAATATTAGTTCTTGTTGTTTTGGTTATTCTGTCTGTTTCATCGTGGGCAATTATCTTTTATAAATGGATTTTGTTTAATCGTCTGATAAAAAAAGATAAGATTTTTTTTAACCACATCTTTCGTAGGAAAGATTGGCAGCAATTTTCGTATGATGTGCCGGATAGCCTTCTATCTCAGATATTTAGTGTAGTTGAGAATTCGGATTTGAAAAATATAGATGCCGTTGCTTCTCATAAACTTGATGAATTAGAAAGTGGTCTTTCTTTTGTAGCTTCTGTGGGATCTACAGCACCGTTTATTGGTTTGTTTGGCACTGTATGGGGAATAATGAGTGCATTTAGCAATATTGGCTTAACAGAGTCGGCAAGCATAGCAGTGGTTGCGCCTGGTATCTCTGAGGCGTTGTTCACTACGGCAGCGGGCCTGTTTGCCGCTATTCCTGCAGTGATAGGATATAATATTCTTTCCCATAAATTATCTATCATTGCCCAGTCGGTAGAGGATTTTAAAAATATAATGAAGGAAGAAAAAAGAGGTGTATAAGAAACACAAATCTTTTTCTGAGATTAATATTACTCCAATGGTGGATGTAGTATTGGTTCTCTTGATCATTTTTATGGTAACTACACCCATGCTTATAAAGGGAGTGAAGGTAAGTCTGCCGTCTGCACACAGTGGTAAAGTAAAATTAGATAAAAAAGATATTGTTATATCTATAAATAAATCAGGGCGTCTATTTTTAGATAAAAAGCCCATTACAATAGCTAAGTTGAAAATAATGTTGGTTAACGACAGATCAAAAAATGTGATTATTAAAGCGGATAAAGCTGTTGCTTATGGTGCGGTGATAAAAGTGATTGATACACTCAAGGGGATAAATGTAGAAAATGTTGCTCTGGCAACAAAACCTGTTAAGAGATGAAATTTTTCTCTATCATTCTTTCTTTATGTTTGCATCTTATCGTGATATTATTATTGGTGCATTTTACCTGCGTTTCACAAAAGCATGCCTTAAAAGAGGAAAAATTATATAAGGTGAGTCTGGTTTCATTGCAGGAGAAAAAAGCAAGGAAGGTTGCTTATATTAAGAGGAAACCAACAAAGAAAACAAAAAGAATTCCAAACAAGGTAACAAAGAAAAGGGAAGCAAAAACTGTTCCTCAGAGAAAAAAGAAAATGGCATCATTGGAAAAGGTAAGAGAAAGAATATATTCTAAGAAAATAGAAGAGATGAGGGAAAAGGAATTGGAGAAAAGAAAATCTGCTATGAGAGAAAAACTTCAAGGCGAGGAGGAAAAACAAGAGAAAGTTGGCTACGAAGGTTTATTAAAATCGATTATAGAGAAAAACTGGTTTTTAAATAAAGCATTTATAGGAAGAGGAGATTTTATAACAGTAGTAGAAGTAGTAATGAGCAATAGCGGAGATATAATCAAAACAAAAGTTGTAAAATCATCCGGTGATGATTACTTTGATAGAACAGTAATGAATGCCATTGATCGTTCCAATCTACCTGAGGTGCCAATGAACTTAAGAGAAAACCATTGTTTACATGTGGAGTTATATTTTGCATTGAAAGATTATGAAAAACTGCATAATTAGAATTTTTATATTTGTAATCTTATTTTTTTCTTTTACTTCTATTAGTCGAGGAGAGATGAGAATACAAATTACCACCGCTACTTTGAAACCTACGGTTGTTCTTATGTTTCCCTTTTTGGCAATGACAACTGAGTCTCAACTTACAGGCAGTAGATTGAAAAATGCAATTGTAGATGATCTGGCAACCACCGGATATTTTAAAATTATAGATGAATCTACGCCCTGTGGATTTTCTACGGATATTGCGGATATAGTGGCGGATAGTGCAGGCAGTGGAACAGACTATGTTATTTTTGGCAGTATTTCTGAAAAAGGTTATAACAATATACTGCTGAGTATAAAGATATTTGATAGAAACAAAGGGGAAATAGTGCTAAGTGGAATCTATACTTCAAAAAAGGAACATTATCGCTGGGTCGCTCACCGGATTTGCGATGAGTTTTTTCAGGTTATCACTGGTAAATACGGACCGTTTGAAGATAGGCTGCTTTTCTCTAAAGGCAATAACAAATATAAGGAAATTTATATATCGGATTACGATGGACATGGCGTAAAAAAGCTTACAAGATGGAAAACAATTAATATATTACCAAAGTGGATCAACAATTCTTCATTCTTTTTTACTTCTTACAGAACAGGAAAACCTGCATCATACAGATATGATCTTCCAACAGGTGAAGTAAGGCTGTTTTTTAACCATAAGGGATTGAGTATTACTCCCACACCTTTTAAAGACAATTTATATGCCATTTCTTTAAGTTTTAATGACAACATAGACATTTATTTAATAAAGAAGAATGACAAGATAACCAAGAGACTTACCTTTGACAGGAATATTGATGTTTCCCCCACCTTTTCGCCGGACAGGATGAAGATGGCATTTGTATCCAAAAGGCATGGTAGCCCTCAGATTTTTATTAAAGATTTAAGTACGGGAAAAGTAAAAAGACTAACTTATGACGGCAGCTACAATACATCACCGTCATGGTCTCCTACATCTAATTATATTACCTATGTTTCTGTTCACAAATCTGCTTCAAAATTGTGTATTATAAAGTCAGATGGAAGCCAGATAAAAGAGTTGGCGGAAGCCGAGAGCATAGATTGTCCTTCATGGTCTGGAGATGGAAGATTCATTGCCTACATCTCTCAAGCAAAGAGCAAAAGCTATGTTTGTGTTGTGTGTGTAACAACAGGACACAAAAGGGTTGTTTTACAAACGGATGAGCTGTATAATGGTTTGAGTTGGTTAAGTGTGATAAAAAAACAATAAGGAGGTAAAAATGCGTAGAATGGGAATAGGTATCGTATGTGTTTTATGTATGTTGCTTGTTGGTTGTGCAGCAGGTAAAAAACAGGTTAAAACTCCATCAACCGTTGCGCCAGGAGAAACTACAGTTCAAGGAGAAGCAATAGGTGTTCCATCTGTAGAGGAAAAGGTACTTACACCACAGGAAGCCTTTGCCAAAGAGGCTAAAGAAGTCTTCATAAATATACATTTTGATTTTGATAAATACAATATTAAACCTGATGATATACCCACTCTAAACAAGATCGTTGCATTTATGAAGAAATATCCAAATACCAAAATTAAAGTTGAAGGAAATTGCGATGAAAGGGGAACAGAAGAGTATAACCTTGCTTTAGGACAGAGAAGAGCAAATGCCGCCTTGAGATATATTGTTGCTCGCGGTATAGCGTCTTCAAGGATAGAAACTGTAAGTTATGGGGAAAGCAAGCCCGTTGATCCTCGTCATTGTGAAGAGGCATGGGCTAAAAACAGAAATGATCATTTTGTGGTGATATCCAAGTGATAAGACATCTGACTATTTTTGTAATATTTATGTTGGGTTTGCCTATTTTGTCCTATGCTCAGCAGAACCCTTATGCACAAGGTGGCATAAAAACTTATACAACTGAACAGCAAACAAGGGATGTAGGACAAAATCAGGCAAATCTCATGCTAAAGTATGAAAACATGTTAATCAAAATAGGAGAATTAACAGGCAAAATAGAGGAATTGAGACATAGCAATGAGTTGTTGCAGAATAAAATTGATAAGATGAATATTAAAATAAGTAATCTTGAAAATGAGATAAGTGTCCTAAAGGGAAGGGCGCATGTTACAACAACAGTTGCTACTCCTCCAAAAATACCTGTTGTCCCCAGCGATGAGAAAAAGGCTGCGTATAGGCTTGACGCCAAAAAAGCTTACGATAAGGCAAAATCAATATTTGATGCGAAAAAGTATGTGAAAGCAATGACTGCATTTAGAGAGTTTAGTAAAAGTTTTCCTGATTCACATTATCTTTCTAATGCTAAGTTTTGGATTGCTGAATGTTATTATAAGTTGGGTGAATACGATAAGGCGATATTGGCTTATGATGAGGTAATAAATAACTATCCAAGTAGCCCAAAGATGCCGGATGCTTATTATAAGGAGGGGTTGTCATTTATAAAATTAGGGGATGATATTGATGGGAGGTTTCTGCTAAAGAAGGTTATAAAGCTTTATCCTGATTCACCTCAAGCAGGGGAAGCACGAAAGATTTTAGAGAAAAAATGATTCTTGATCAAGTAAGCGACCCTCGTGACCTGCGTAATCTTTCTATAGATGATTTAGATATATTGGCTCAGGAGATAAGGGAATTTATTATAGATGTGGTTTCCAGAAATGGTGGACATCTAGCTTCATCGCTGGGGGCCGTTGAGTTAACAGTTGCCTTACATTATGTTTTTGATACTCCTCGAGATAGATTGATATGGGATGTAGGGCATCAGACATATGCACACAAAATTATCACTGGAAGAAAAGATAAATTTCATACACTGAGACAATATGGCGGAATAAGTGGTTTTCCAAAAACGAAAGAAAGTATATACGATTGTTTTAATACCGGTCATTCCAGTACCTCTATCTCTGCAGCGTTGGGAATGGCAGTGGCTAGAGACCTCAGAGGAACCAACGAAAAGAGTATAGCTGTTGTAGGGGATGGTGCGTTGAATGCAGGACTTGCCTATGAGGCCTTGAGCAATGCGGGAACAATAGATACAGATCTGATCGTTGTCTTAAATGATAATGAAATGTCTATTTCTCCTACTGTAGGTGCTATAGCTTATCTCTTATCAAAAAAAATGTCTGGTCCTATTTATAGTGTCTTCAGGAAAGAAGTGGAAAAAATGCTAAAAGCGATGCCACTTTTTAATGAACCATTCTTGAAATTTGCAAAGAAATTAGAAGAATCTTTAAAGTTTTTCTCTCCTGGCATCTGGTTTGAGGAATTTGGTTTTAAGTATTTTGGACCGATAAAGGGACACAATATAAGCGAACTTGTGAATATTTTTAACAATGTGAAAAAACTAAGAGGTCCTATTTTAGTACATGTAATAACCAGGAAAGGAAAAGGATATTATCCGGCTGAAAAAAATCCATCTGCTTTTCATGGTGTGGGTAAATTCAATGTAGAAACAGGCGAGATATTCAAAACGGGTCCTGCTTCCTATTCTTCTTCTTTTGCTGAAGCTTTAATGGGTGAATTTGATATAGACAAGACGGTTGTAGCTATAACGGCAGCTATGCTTATGGGCACCGGTTTAGATAAAGTAAAAAAGATCTATCCCGATAGGGTATTCGATGTGGGCATAGCAGAGCAGCATGCAGTTACCTTTTCTGCGGGGTTAGCTTCCAGAGGGATAAAACCTGTGGTTGTTATATATTCTACATTTTTGCAAAGGGCTTATGATCAGGTGATACATGATGTCGCCTTACAAAACCTTAATGTAACATTCGCTATAGATAGGGCAGGGCTGGTAGGTGAAGACGGGGAAACACATCAGGGTGTTTTTGATTTAAGTTATCTTAGGGTTATTCCCAATTTTGTTTTAGCTGTACCTAAGGATATAAGGGAATTGAAGAAAATGTTACATTTAGGCCTAACATATGATGGTCCTTTTGCCTTCAGATATCCACGCGGTAAAGCAGTAGATTTAGGAGAAGATTGGGATGAGGCATTTTCCATCGGTGAAGCGCAGATAATAAATAAAGGAAAGGATGCAGTAATTTTAGCAGCTGGCAATACGGTAGAAAAAGCGATGAATGTCATATCCTCCTTAAAGAAAAAGAATATCAACCCTACATTGATCAATATTCGTTTTATCAAGCCCTTAGATGATGAAATTATCTTAGATGCAATTTATAAAGCGAAATTCGTAATGATAGTGGAGGAAAATGCATGCATAGGTGGGCTGGGAGATGCCATTTTAGAACTTATGTATCATAATAATATACATAACAAAATAGTTAAGCATATTGCCGTACCTGATAGATTTATAAAACATGGAAAGATAGAAGAGCTGGAAAAAGAATGCGGTATAACCGAAGAAAACATATACAACACACTAATCAACTGGTATAGAGTGGAATTTCCATAGTTGTGTTATCCTGGGTATTGTATGTAGATTCTATAAGAACAGTAAAAGCATTCTTCTTTTGACTGCCATATATAGCTTTTAATCTCTTTACACCAAAATGATATTTTCTCAATAAAATAAAGACATCCACTAATCTTTGAGGAGAGATACACATATAAAACAGAGACCTTTCCTTAAGGAGAATACATGCTTCTTTGATAATGCCTTCCAACTGTTCAATTTTACAGGAGCGGGCAAGCCTTTTCTGTGCATAGGGTGAAATGCGGTTCTTTTTTTCGTCAAAATAGGGGGGATTGCATACAACAAGGTCTATTGTATTTGGTGCAATAAACTTATGAGCATCCTCTATCCAGCATTGAACGGCAGTTATATTGTCTATTTCTTTTTCCTGTATATTCGTCTCTAATTTTTGGAAGCTTTCTTCTTCACATTCTATAGCAAATATTTTGGACTTTGGAAAACGGGCGGATAGAAGAATAGAAATGATACCGCAACCTGCACCCAAATCCACTATTGTTTTATAATCTTTATTTTTTATAAAATCTTTTAATAAGAAGGGTTCTTCAGAAAACCTGTATTTTCCCTGCTGCATAAAGTTTACATAATGTAAATTATCAGAAGGTAAATTCTTTCTGCAAATTTACACCCTGCAAAACAAAATCTTCTTTCACTGTTTGATTAACCAAGCACCAGGCATCCGGATATTGAATTAGCTTTTTCACAATTTCATTATTTAATGTATGTCCAGATTTATAAGCAATAAATCTACCTCTTATATCATACCATAATTGAGATATGTCACCTATTGCATCTAAAATTTTATGCCTTACGAATTCGTCTTCGTATCGCAAGCCATCCTCATTGAGTATTTTATATTTATCTACAACTACAGCATTATCCAATGACCCGCCCAAAGCTAAATTATGTGATTGAAGGTATTCAACATCTTCCAAAAAACCAAATGTTCTTGCACTACTGATCTCGTTTATAAATGTTTTTTCATTGATGTTAATATTCACCTTTTGTCTACTAATTATAGAGTGATTAAAGTTTATCGCATAACTAACCTTAAAACCTCTGTCTGGAACCATAGCTACGAATTTTCCATTTTCTCTTATATATACCGCTTTCTTGAGGATAAGCATAGGCTTTGGCCTGTCTTGTTTTCTAATACCCGCATTTTTTATGATATAGACAAAAGGAGAAGCACTGCCATCCATGATGGGGATTTCTTCGTTGTCGATCTCTACCAACACATTATCTATCTTTAGCGCCCACAATGCGGCAACTAAATGTTCCACTGTTCTCACAACTACGCCGTTTTCTCCTATTGTAGTTGACAATTTAGTACTAACCACACTGTTAGGCTTGAATCTTATTGTTGGGATGTGAGGAAGATCGACCCTTACAAATTGTACACCACTATTTTCTACAGCGGGTTTTAGCTTTATAGTAACCTTCTTGCCAGAGTGAAGACCAATGCCCGTAATTTCTGCCCCATGTTTTATGGTTTGTTGTTTTCTCATTTGTTACTCCTTTACTCGACCATTGCGTAAAACTTGTTAAACAATGTTTGTGTGTCATGCGGACCAGGAGAGTTTTCCGGGTGATATTGAACGGAAAATATAGGCAGGTTCTTATGTTTCATTCCTTCTACCGTCCCATCGTTTAAATTTATATGTGTAGTCTCAAACCCTTTTTTTATAGCATCTTTTTCATCTATTGCATAGTTGTGATTCTGAGCTGTTATATCTATTTTGCCTGTTTTTATATTCTTTACGGGCTGATTTCCTCCATGATGACCGAATTTCATTTTGAGTATTCTTATATTGAAGATACGGGCAATGATTTGATGTCCAAAACATATGCCCATTGTGGGAAAATGCAATACCAGTTGTTTCAAGTTTTCAATATATTTTTGATCAATGCTATTGGGGTCTCCCGGACCATTAGAGAGAAGTATCGCATCTACTTTTTGTTTTTTTACCTCTTCCCATTTTGTGTATGCAGGAAATACATACACATCAAACCCTACATTCCACAGGTGCCTTAATATGTTTTTCTTTATTCCAAAGTCGTATACAGCTATCCTTTTTCTTTCTTTAATGTTTGATGTATTTTTAAATCCTCTATATGCTGTCCACAATCCTTCCTTCCATCTATAGGGTTCCTTGCAGGTTACATATTGCACCAGGTCCCTTCCTACAATATCCGGGTATGCCTTTAGTGTTTTAGTAAGCTGTCCTATATCGTCTGTTTCGCTGGATATTATGCCTTTTAAGGAACCATAATTTCTTATGACTTTGGTGAGTTTTCTTGTATCTATATTGCTAATTCCCACGACATCATGAGATTTAAGAAAATCATCAAGTGTGCTCTTTGCTCGGAAATTGGAAGGAACTTGCCAATTTTCCTTAATTATAAATCCTTGCGCCCATATCTTTGACGATTCAACATCTTCTTCATTTATGCCATAATTCCCAATTTCCGGATAGGTCATGGTGATAATTTGCCCTTTATATGATGGATCGGTAAGTATTTCCTGATATCCTGTCATACTGGTATTAAATATAACTTCACCCACCGTTGTTCCTTTTTTACCGAGAAGTTTTCCTTCCCATATTTTTCTATTTTCCAAAACAAGCACCGCTTTCATTTTATAACATTTTCTTATTTATTTCTACCTCAGATAATCTATCATATGTTACTTCCCACTCTGCGCTGCCAGGTATGAGTTTTTTCATCCGTTCAATCTTTTTCATAACCGTTTCATGTACTTCATCCTCTAAAGAAAAATAACTCTCTATAACCTGTTCTGTACTTTCTCTTATTATACTTTCATCTACTAAATATGAACATGCATCTTCTTCTTTAAGTTTTTCTACAATCATTCTGGATAACTTTCTTGTTCTGTCCTTGCTATATCTTCTCACAATATAAAGTTCTCTTTCTTTGCTATTTTTCTCTTAGCCATAATAAACAATCTCGATTGATCAATCTGCTCCCCTTCGATCTGGTCTTTAAATTGTTTCAACAATTCTCTCGTTTCCTGTTCTATTTCCCTCTCCTTGTCTGCATCTTCCTTCAACACCTGTGCGACAAGTTCTTTTATTGCAGATCTTTCTTTTTTTAAATGAATGAACCCTTCTTTTATTAGTTTGTTTACTATTTTATCTGCTATAAAATCTATTTCTCTCGTTTTCAGTGTCATGACTGCAGTCTCTTTTCTTTCTTTGCTATCAATCTTTTTATGTTCGGAAGATGCTTTATTATCATAAGCACACACAAAAAAGATACAGCACAATTTATCATAACTGCTGAAGGATAGAGAACCCACGCTAAAGCAGAAGTTGCAGTATAGGAGATCAATGCACTAAGAGAAGAGAAGCGAAACAAGAGAAAAATAATTATCCACAAAAACAAACCTATGCAAGCGGCAATAGGCACTGCAACAAGTGAAACACCATAGGTTGTAGCTACCCCCTTTCCTCCTTTGAATCTTAGAAAAACGGAAAAATCATGTCCCAAGACAGCTGAAATGAGGCTAACAAACAATGCTTGAGGCATGCAAGTAAAGGTAAGAAAAGCAGCGCATACACCTTTAAGCATATCTAATATAAGCACAATCAGCCCTTCTTTTTTTCCTACTGAGCGGAAAATATTGGTAGCACCAATATTCCCACTGCCCGATTTTCTAATATCTATTCCTTTCCTCTTAGCGGCAATAAAACCAAAAGGTATACTTCCAATAATATAAGAGCATAAAAAGACAAGCAGAAAATTCACTTTCCTTCCCTTTTGTGTATACCTTTTCTTATGAATGTTGGTATATCCAATTTATCTTCAAATGTTTTTATAGGCACCTTTTTTTCTATATTTTCTATACGGCTTTTCCTCAATCTAAAGACAGGTGCTTTCTTTCCTTCAAATCCTGTAGCGATGATGGTAACTCTTATCTTGTCATTCATTGCGTTGTTTATAATTACGCCAAATTTGAAATTTACACTTTCACTAATCACATCTTCTATAATATCAGTTATTTCCCTTAGTTCGTGCAATCCAAATGTTTCACTAGCAGTAATGTTCATCAAAATGCCTTTAGCTTCCCCAATATTTACATCATTCAATAGAGGGTTGGAAATAGCCGCTTCTGTGGCAATCCTTGCTCTATTTTCACCCGACGCTTCTCCTACACCCATCAGTGCTCTGCCCTTTTCAGACATAACTGTTCTCACATCGGCGAAATCTGGATTTACCAATCCGGGCATATTTACTAAATCAGTAACGCCTTGCACTGCTTGTCTTAAAACATCGTCCACCATTTTAAATGCTTCTAATAATGAGGTTTCTTTACCAGCAATTTCGAACAATTTCTGATTTGGAATAACAATAGTGCTGTCTACAATTTCTGTTATTTCTTCAATCCCCCGTTCAGCTACTTTTGCTCTTTGCCTTCCTTCAAATTCGAATGGTTTTGTTATTACCCCTACAGTTAGTATTCCGTTGTCTTTGGCTAATTTGGCAATTACAGGTGATGCACCTGTGCCCGTGCCTCCACCCATACCGGCTGTTATAAACAGCATATCTGTACCTTTGATATTTTCCGTTAAGCTTTCTATGTCTTCTAAAGCTGCATCCCTTCCTATTTCTGGATTAGAGCCCGCGCCCAACCCGCGAGTAAGATTTTTTCCTATTTGCACCTTTGTAGGGGCAGTAGACATAGAAAGAACTTGTGCATCTGTATTTACGGCGATGAATTCTATATCTTTTAAATCTGCTTGTATCATATTGTTAATAGCATTACTGCCTCCCCCGCCTACGCCTACGCCTTTTATTATAGCACCTTTCTTTGTTCCTTCATCATTCATTAGAATGACTCCTTTAGCCAATTTTTCGCCTGGTTAAACATTCTGCTGACCCAATTTTTTATTTTCTCACTATCATACCTTTCCTCATTATAATAAGTAGAACCATTTTCTTTTTCCAGTCCATTCATTGCTAATCCTGCAGCAGTAGAATAAGAGGGATTGTCTATCGCTTCTTTAAGACCACTAATATTGTAAGGATTGCCGATTCTCACCGGCATAGCAAATATCTCTTCAGCTATTTCAGAAAGACCTATAAGTTGAGAAGATCCTCCTGTAATTACCAACCCTGCCCCCAAAGTGTGTCCTTCTGTCTTTTTTAACCCTTCTTTAATCATCAAGCATATTTCTTCCACCCGCGCTTCCACAATTTCCGTTAATAGATGCTGAGAAACAGAGTGCGAACTGTCTTTCCCTATATTCTGTATTTCTATTTCTTTTTCTTCTTCTATAAGGGATGGATAAGCACATCCATACCTAAGTTTGATGTGTTCGGCGTTTTTCAGTGAAGTTCTTAATCCCAAAGCTATATCATTTGTTATATATGCACCACCTATATTTAATGAAGAAACATATCTTATACTACCATTATTAAATATTGCAATATTTGTTGTTTTCCCACCTATATCCACTAAAGCAACCCCTAATTCTATTTCTTCTGGATAAAGAACAGCCCTACTGGATGCAATGGGTTCTAAGATAATATCTTTTACTTTTAAGTCGCTTTCTTGGCAGCTTTTTATTATGTTTTGGACACATACCATTAGCCCTGTAATTATATATACCTTTGCTTCTAATCGCATACCCATTATACCCAAAGGATCCTTTATCCCTTCTTGACCATCTACAATAAACTCCTGTGGTATTATGTGAAGAATATACCTTCCAGGAGAGGCAATTACTGTCTTTGCTCCATCCATCACTCTCTTCACATCGGATACGGATATCTCTTTGTTTTTAACCGCTACCACACTGCTGCTACTTAGCGTTTTGATGTGATTGCCCGAAATACCTACATAGACCTCGTTTATTTTGTTGCCGGACATCCTTTCTGCTTGATGCACCGCACCTTTAATGGATGCTACCATTTGATCCATGTTTACCACTACCCCGTTTTTTAGAGCTTGTGATTCTTTTTTGCCGATGCCAATGACCTTTAAACTTCCTTCTTTTGTTTGTTCTCCCACAACAGCGCATGTCTTTGTCGTGCCAATATCCAGCCCTACTACAAATTTATCTGTTTTCTTTGCCATGTCTTCTCCACTTTATTACTACCACTTTCTTGTAGCAAGCATTCACTAAATAAATATCCTTTTTCTTTGTTATTAAATCACTCCATATTTTGTTTAAGTTGTCAACATGTCTCTTGTTGCAATGGGAAGGATCAAAAGCGATATCTATACCACATTTCATGTTTACAACCATGTAATGATCAGAAAGGAGTTTCACATAATTTATACCTCCCAGCTTGTTTTCTATGTGCTTGCATTGTTCATATATGCTTTTGTACATTCTACTGTTTATATTATTAACCATTTGTTTAACAATTAGTAACCTGGATATATCTATAGGTAATGATGAACGATAAAGATCTATTATATTGCCATTTCTATCCAGGAGATAATGTTTGTTTTTTATCTCTGATATGATGCATGGTTTTTTCTCTTCTATATCGATAACAAGGGTATGGGGAAAAATTTTTGTAATCCTTACCTTCTCTACCCATTTTTTTCTACTTAATTTGTTGTATATTTCGTCTTTGTTTACTTTAAGCAATGAGGCGTTTATGCTCAAGTCATTGAAAAGTTCATCTTTGGACAAAACCCTAACTCCTTTTACATACACATGAGTAACTTTTAAAATATCAGGAAGTTTCTTTGATGCTACATCAACTGCTATTAGTGTAACTATTAAGATTATAAAAATCAATATTAAAATTATTACTTTTAAAAAGGGTTTTTGTCTTCTTTTTCTCGGTAAATCTTTATAGTCTTTCATTTACGCTTTGTAGAATAACTTGAGTCATATCTTCAAAGCTGTATCCTTTTACATCGGCTGCTTTGGGAAACAAGCTAGTTTCTGTCATACCTGGTATAGTATTTACTTCTAATATATAAGGGATATTCCCTTCACTCAACATCATGTCTATACGGGCCATGCCTCTGCAATTCAGTATCTTGTAGATTTTAAGAGCAATGTTTTCACATAGCTTTTTTGTTATTTCTGGTAACGCTGCAGGAATGATGTATTCTGTAGAGCCTAATGTATATTTGTTGTGATAATTATAAAAGCCGTGATGTGGTTTTATCTCTATAATGGGTAAAATTTCACCATTGAGTATGCTTACAGTTAGTTCCTTTCCGAAAATAGCCTGCTCAATGAGTAGAGTTTCGTACCTATTTAATAATTTATTTATGGTTTGTTGTAGCTCTTTTTTATTATATACAAAACATACATCAACACTCGAACCTTCTTCTCGCGGCTTTATGACCGCAGGAAAACAATTCCATGAATAATCACCTTTTTTTTCTATAAGGGCGAATTTTGTTGTGGGTATATTATAATGTGAAAGAAGAATCTTTGTTAAAAATTTATCCATAGCTAATATGCTTGCTTTTTTGCCAGATCCTGTATAGGGAATAGAAAACATATCTAAGGCTGCCTGCAGAGTTCCATTTTCTCCATCCCCGCCATGAAGGGCAATAAAAACAGCATCAGCTTTACCTTCTATAATTTTTTCCAAGCATCTCTCTGCGCAGTCAATTTTGCAAACATCATATCCTTTTTTAGAGAGTGCATTGCAAACAGCTTCCCCTGTGCGGAGAGAGACCTCTCTTTCATTTGTTTTCCCACCACATACCACTGCTATTTTCATACGATGATTATCTCCTCTTCTAAGGAAATACCAAATTTTTCATAAACAGCTTTTTTTGCAAGTTCTATTAGTTTCACAACATCTTCGAATGTTGCTTTGCCGCGATTGATAAAGATATTAGCATGTTTCAAAGACACCTGTGCATCACCGATCGTATAACCTTTTAACCCTGCTTTTTCAATTAACAATCCAGCAGGTGCATTTTTCGTGTTTTTAAAGATACAACCTGCTGAAGGTTCCTGCGGTATGCTATTTTTTCTCCTGTTTAAAAGGAAATCTACTCTCGTTACAATCTTTTCTCTTTTGCCTTTTGTAAAATTTTTAAGGTGTATCTCGTATATTATTGCTTCTTTATGTATATCAATATGTCTATAAGTGGGATGTAAATCTTCTCTGTCAAGATAGTGCTCTTTGTCTCTATCATATATCTTTACACCCTGCAAAAAATCGGCAATACAGCTTCCGAAAGCACCACCATTCATGAATGTTATGCCAGCCATCGTGCCGGGGATGCCTGCCAAAAATTCTAATCCTTGAACCTCATTTTTTATACACCATTTTAAAAGTTCCCTGGTTGTAGTTGCTCCTCCGACCACAATTTTATCACCTTCCATAAAGATATAAGAAAAACTCTTTCCTAATTTCGCAAAGATGTATTTTTTAATGTTGTTTGAGAAAAGCAACTTGCTGCCATTGCCAATATAGAATATTTTCCGTTTTGAACTGTATAATCTTTCAAAATCCTGAAGGGTTTCCAACCATATTAAATCGGCATTGCCACCAATGTTTATTGTGGTAAAAGAAGATAAGTTGATGTTTTCTTCTATTTTCACTATTGTTTTAGTTTGCAGAGAAGATCGATTCCCGTTTTCCATATATCTCCAGCCCCCAATGTGATCACCATATCCCCTTCTTTTAACTCTTCCATTACCGTGTTTATCAATCCATTATCTCTTCTTACATAAGTACAATCTCTGTATTTGTTAATTGCTTTTCCTAATTCTGCTGCAGTTATACCGTCAATGGGTTTCTCGCCTGCCGAATAGATATCTGTTATAAAAACCTTGTTTGCTTTTTCAAAAGCAGTTGTAAATTTGCCAAACAATCCTTTTACTCTTGTATATCTGTGTGGCTGAAAAAGAGCGACAATACGACTGTTGTTTATTTCACTTGCCGCACTTAGTGTTGCCTTTATCTCTTCGGGATGATGAGCATAATCATCTACTATCGTTACACCCTTTTCTCTACCCACTATGGTAAATCTTCTCTTTACTCCCTTAAAAGATTCCAATGATCTTTTGATTATTCTTGTGTCTATACCCAAAGAATGTGCAATGAAGATTGCGGGCAAGGCGTTGGAAATATTATGGATACCTGGTATATTTAGTGTAAATGTACCCAAACTTTTATCCTTGATATATACATCAAAGATATGACCAGGATTTTTTGTATGTATGTTTTTTACACATATATCTCCATTAGTTAAAGAGTACTTAAATACATTGCATCTTGCTTCTTTACTTGTCGAAAGCGCTAACGGATTGTCAGCGTTGACTATTAAATAGCCACTTTCCTGAGTATTATTTATGAAGGATAAAAATGCTTTTTGCTCATTTTCCATAGTTTTGTAAAAATTCAAATGATCATCATCAATATTGGTAATAACACTTATAAATGGATGAAGGCGTGTGAAGCCACAATCACTCTCATCTGCTTCTGTTATCATCCACTCACTCTTTCCTATATAAGCATTACTATTTGTGTTGAACATTTTTCCACCTATCATTGTCGTAATATCGTAATCCGCACTTTTCATAATGTAAGCAAGGATTGCTGTAGCGGTAGTTTTCCCATGAGAACCAGAAATGGCAATACCTTTCTTCTTGTTGAAGATGAGAGATAGGAAATTTGCCCTTTTTAATGTAGGAATATTCAACTCCCCTGCCCTCTTTAATTCCACATTGTCAGGTGGAATAGCAGAGGAATATACAATCAATTGGATGTCTTTATTTATATTATTTGAACAATGTCCTATGTTAATACTTATTCCCGTTTTTCTTAAATCCTGGGTATATCCATTTTCCATAATATCTGATCCAAAAACCCTACAATCTCTGTTTTGAACTATTCTTGCTAAGCTGCTCATTCCTACTCCGCCAATACCTATAAAGTATATATTTTTTATATTTTTAATTTCCATAGATAAGTCCCTTTAGCCTCTCACCTATCGTTTTTTCACCGGGCTCCATAAGATATTCACCAACCAGGAAACAATTGATACCCGCTGTTTGCTTCAAATATTCAATGTCTTTTCTGCTTTTTATACCACTTTCCGCTACTATTATTTTATCGGAGGGAATTTTTGAGGCGAGCCTTACACTATTTTCTATATCTACTTTCAATGTTTGTAGATTTCTGTTGTTTATTCCTATAATTTTTGCATCTGTAGAGAGAATTTTTTCCAAATCTTCTTCATCATAAGCTTCGCACAAAGCGGACATATCAAAATGATGTAGCATGACCAAAAATTTGCTCAATTCTTCCTGCGTAAGTATCTTGGCGATGAGAAGAACACAATCTGCTTCATAACTGCAAGATTCATAGATCTGGTATTCATCAAAAATAAAATCTTTCCGCAAAATTGGTATATCTACACTTCTCTTTACCATAGTCATTTCCTCTACATCACCACCAAAAAAGTGATGGTCTGTGAGGACAGATATAGCACTTGCTCCATCTTTTTCATACTCTATGGCTATATCCATTGGGTCTATATTTTTATTTATATAGCCTCTTGAGGGGGATTTTCTCTTTATCTCAGCGATGATATTGATTCGTTCCTTCCCCTTTAATAATCCTACCATGTCTTTAGCTTTAGGTTGATCGGAAAGTAAACTTAATCCCTTTATCATTATATCAAGTGAAATTTCTCTTTTTCTTTTCTCTAATTCTTTCTTTTTATAATTGATGATTTCTTCTAACATTCTTCCTCCACACAGAAATTATGGCAACAACACCAATCACAAACATAATCCCTGAAAGTATTTGACCCACAGTAAAAAAAGCAAACACAAACCCCATTTGTGGGTCAGGTTCTCTGAAAAACTCAATCATAAATCTAAAAAAACCATACAATATTATAAATAACCAAAATAAAGCACCTTTAATATTCAGCAGTTTATTCCTTGATAAATCTAAAATCAAGAATATTACTATACCTTCAAAAAAAGCTTCATACAATTGCGAGGGATGGCGTAAGGTTGAGTCCACCTGAGGAAATACCATGCCCCAGGGGAGATTGGTAGTGCGGCCACAAAGCTCACCATTGATGAAATTAGCTATTCTTCCTAAGAATAATCCAATAGGGATAATAAGCACTATTCTATCTGCTATGCTATAAGCATTAATCTTTTTATAAGAGCAAAAGATAAGACCCATTATAACAAAACCTATTAATCCTCCATGAAAAGACATCCCTCCTTCCCATATAAACAGCATATGCAAAGGATGAGAGATATAATAATTAAGATTGTATATCAATATGTATCCTATTCTACCTCCACCTATCACTCCTATTATGCTGTATAAAAAAAGTGTGTCTACATCTTTTACAAGTAGCGGGATTTTTCTTTTTTTTGCTAATATATAGATATAAATATAGCCTATAGTAAAACTGACAACATATGCAAGTCCATACCATTTGACACTAAATGGACCTAAGCGGATGATGGCAGGATTTATATGGGGATAGGGGATCATTCTTTTCTTATTATGGGAGTACTTTTAAGGTGATATTTTTGCTTCATTAATTGGGCAATCTGCCTGGCTTTTTCGAGATTTGGAATTTGTATAATATATACCCTGGTATATTCTTTCCCCCTGACTTTTACTTTTTTTAACCTTACTTTGTATCCTTGTTTTCCTAATTTATTCATAATATTTAAAGCATTGTCTTCACTGCTGCAGGAGATAATTTGGATTGTATAATTCCCTACATGTGGAATTTTTCGCGCAGCAGGAACTGCCTTCCTTCCCTTTTCTGATATTGCTATTTCCTTCTTTTTCTCTTCTTCTAATGTTTGTTCTTCTGCTGCTTCTGTGACCTCTTCTGGTGGTTTTACCACTGTTATTTCCTTTTCCTGTGGCTTTTCTACAACCTCTTCGGCCGGGCTTACTGCCTCTGCCTTCTTCTTTTCTTCGCCTATTATCTGGATGTTTTCTTTGGCTACTTTTCCTGTCTGTGGTGTTTTTATCTTAGACTCTACAAATAATCCAACCACAAATCCTATTATAAATGCTATAATAAACACCGATAAAAAACGAAAAAAATTACTTTGGGATTTACTTCTACCTATTAAATCTGAAATTTCCTGTTTTCTTTCATCCATTTTTTTCCTCCTACATTTGTTTGGGAGCTGAAACACCGATTAATGATAATCCCGTTGATATTGCTTTTTTGGTAATATCGATAAGTTTAAACCTGCTTTGCATAATTTCTTCTTCCGCTCCAATAACACGCTGATGATTGTAAAACTGGTGAAAAGCACAAGCAATATTTATAAGACTTTTTACTACATAAAAAGGTTCTAATTCTTGAACAGATTTATCTATAGCCTCCCTTAGTATAAGAAGTTCTTTTACAATATTTTTTTCCTCTTCTGTTTTTAATATGTAATTGTCCACATTCTTTTTAATGTTTATTTTTTTCCTTTTTGCCTGTTCAAATATATTGCATATTCTGGCATGCGCATATTGCACATAGTATACAGGATTGTCCATAGATTGCTCTTTGGCTATTTGAATATCAAAATCTAAATGGGTATTGGTGGACTTTGTCAAAAACATAAAACGGCATGCATCTACCCCTACCTCTTCTATTACATCCCTTAGCGTTTCAAATTGTCCTCCCCTGGTAGACATGGATATTCTCTCTCCTTTTTCCAATAGGTTAACCAACTGTACAAGGATGATATGAAGCTTGCAGTCCTCTGGCGAAAGTGCATTGTAAGCAGCCATTATTCTATTTACATATCCATGATGATCTGCACCCCATATATCAATCAGCTCATCATAGTTGCGACTTAATTTGTTTTGGTGGTAAGCTATGTCGCTGGCAAAATAGGTATAGCTTCCATCGCTTTTCTTCAATACTCGGTCTTTGTCATCGCCAAAACTCGTAGATTTAAACCATAGAGCATTATCTTTGTAATAGGTAAGATTTTTCTCTTTAAGATAATCTATCGCTTTTTCAATTTGATCAGGATAAAGAGAAATCTCATGAAAATAATTTGTGAAATTAATGCGAAATTCTTTCAAATCATTTTTTATGTCTTCCATTATGGTATTTGATGCATACTCTGCACATATCTTTACCGCTTCTTTTTCTTCTTTTTCCAGAAGACTTTTGCTTTCTCGCTGATAGATGTTTTGAGCAATGTCTTTTATATAATCTCCTTTGTATCCATACTCTGGAAATGAAATTTTCTCCCCGCAGATTTCTCTATATCGGAAAAACACAGATTCGCCCAGGGTTTGTATTTGATTACCTGCATCGTTTATATAGTATTCTTTTTCTACCGTATGACCGCAGAAAGACAGTATGCGAGAAAGCGCATCACCAATCGCTGCTCCTCTCCCATGTCCAACATGCAGAGGGCCAGTAGGATTTGCACTAACAAACTCAATCTGTATCCTTTTCCCTTGCACGTCTGGTTTAAAAAATACCTCGCCTTTTTGCAATAGTTCTTTAAATATATTTATATACATCTCATCCGATAAGAAAAGGTTTATAAATCCCGGCTTTACTACCTCCACCTTGCTGAACATACTGTCCTTTCTCAACTTCCGAGCAATTACCTCTCCTATCTCTAACGGTGGTTGGTGCGCCTGTTTGGAGAGAACCATAGCTATATTGGTAGCGAGGTCGCCAAATTCTCTTTGTTTGCTATATTCTACGTTAAATTCTACATCTCCCCACTCTTTGGATGCCTCTTTAATTACATGGTATAGCTTTTTTTTCACTTAGTATCCTTTTTCTCCAGCTTTTCTGCTTCAACTTCCTCATTTTTAGGATTGTTATCCTCTTTTTTTACATCTTCTTCGTTGATTTCCTTCATTGATTTTTTAAAACTCTTTATTCCCTTGCCCAATCCTGATCCTATCTCCGGTAATTTCTTTGCCCCAAAGATTATTATGACTATGATCAGTATAGGGATGAGTTCTTGCCAACTGGGCATAAACATAACAACACCTCCGCTTTTTAAAGCCATTCTAATCCCACCTTCATTTAAAGTCAACTTTGGTTGACAACAACGGGAACTTATCTATAATCTGATCCATGGAGTGAAAATGAAAACATATAGAGGAAAAGTGGAAAATGGGGAGAAAGTAATAAATGTAAGTGAAGGAGAAAAGGAATATTCACTGGAATATAGTAACCCCTTCCTTGTTAAAAGATGCAATTCTGAAGATTTTGATTGGGGATGTGGAAGTGCAAAAGCGGCAAATACTGCATTGGCAATCTTGATCGATTGTCTTGGGTATGTGAAGGCTGTGCAGCTTTATCAGGCTTTCAAGTGGAAATTTGTTGCGAAGTGGGATGAAGAATGGTCTATTACTCAAGATGAAATAGAGGGATGGGCAAAACCAAAAATGAAATCATTTAGTTCTTTCGTAGAAAAACCAAAAAGACTCAAAATTCACGAAAATAAATAACCCCGCTAAACATGGTTGATGGTTGATGGTTTTTTCTAAACGCATAATATTTCATATTTTCTTAACATAAATTTTCATAATGCGACGGAAAAAGAAAGAGAGAAAATCTTGTATTCTCATCTCCCGCATTAGATAAAAAGGCGTATAGAAAATAGTTTATAAAAAGTGTTAAGAAAATAGAAT
>JAGGSB010000045.1 GCA_021159305.1 Deltaproteobacteria bacterium
GATAGAAGAGATTTTAAAAAATAGATTTGAAGTTTTTACTTACATTATGCCAGACGGAGAAGAATATAAAAACATATATGAGTTTATCAAAATCGTAGATTTTTTAGCGGAGAATAATTTAGATAGAAGAAGTCCATTGTTTGCTTTAGGTGGTGGTGTAGTGGGAGATATTGCAGGATTTGCCGCTGCTGCATTTTTGAGAGGCATTCCCCTCATTCATATTCCTACCACCTTGCTCGCACAAGCGGATAGCTCCATTGGAGGGAAGGTAGCCGTAAATCACAAAAGAGGTAAAAACCTTATTGGTGCATTTTACCAACCCGATGCTGTATTCAGTGGAATAGATTTTCTGTATACACTACCGGACAGGGAATGGAAGGCGGCATTAGCTGAGGTGATAAAATACGGTATTATACAAGATGAAGGATTATTTGAATATATAGAGCAAAATACGGAAAAAATTCTTCACCGAGACAGACAGGCTACGTTGCATATCGTGAAGAGGAGCATTTTAAATAAGGCAAATATTGTGCAAAATGATGAAAAGGAGAGAGATATAAGACAAATACTCAATTTTGGACATACATTGGCTCATGCTTTGGAAAAAATAGGAGGGTATAAAACCTACCGACATGGAGAGGCAGTGGCTGTGGGTATGGTGTTTGCCTCATCACTTTCCTGGAAGTTGGATATATGTAAAAAACAAGTTTATGAAAGAATAAAAAATGTTTTGCGGTCTTTTTTTCTCCCTGTGTATATACCATCAGAATTTAAAACTAATGATATATACGATGTAATGAGATGGGACAAGAAGGTAGTAAGTGACAAACTTAGATTTGTCTTGACAGAAAAAATTGGTAAAGTTAGAATTGTTACAGGTTTAGAATCGCGAATAGTCAGCGAGGTAATCGATGAGATGAAAGAATGAACAGACAGAAGAATGGATGTGTTAAAAGCTATTGGTGTATATTTCTGCTTGTTGCTTTTTTTCTTTTGACTACCTTCGGTTGCACTTACATGCAGGATGTTGGTGTCAGAAGTTATAGTAGTGAGTTTACAAAGATGCTCTCTTCACATACACAATCTTTTAAGCTGTATAGAGATTTTGAAACTGTTGCTATCTGCAAGGTTACCTATTTTGATAAAAAGTTGGCTATGAGTTTTATAGATTCATATAGCAAGCAGGCACATTTACCTGATGCAGAAAAGGAAAAATTGAAAGAAGAGTGGAAAAATCGTACAAAGAATTTTGATGAATTCTGGATAGCTTTTTATACAGGAAATGAAAATATAAATAATTTAGCAAGTTTACATCCTTTCTGGAATGTGCATGCTATTTATGGAAAAACAGTAGAGAAACCGTTGGAGATTAAAGAAATAGAAAGAGACAGGATGAGAAACCAGTGGATGTATCTCATAGATGCTAACAGGTGGTCGAAAAATTATATAATTAGATTTAGAAAAATGCCGCGTATGGGAAAGCTAAACCTGATTATCGCCTCTATGTTAGGCACTATAAATATGGAATTTAATAAGTTTTAAAAGGTGGCAGAGATGTACAGAATTGTGAAAAAAGAAAAATGGCACGATATTGTTTACTCTATGTGGGTTGAAGCCCCTTTCGCGGCTCAAAGTGCGCAGCCTGGGCAATTCATAATCTTGATAATCAATAAAAAGGGAGAAAGGATTCCTTTAACTATTGCCGATTATGATCGAGAAAAGGGACTGATACACATTGTATTTCAGATAGTGGGTAAAACTACCTTGCAACTTTCTCGAATGAATGAAGGAGACGAGTTGTATACATTTGTTGGTCCACTAGGCAGACCTACAGAAATTGAGAATTATGGAACAGTAGTGACGGTAGGGGGAGGAACAGGTATTGCCTGTGTTCATCCTATAACCAGAGCTCTGAAAGAAGCAGGCAACAAAACTATTGCCATTATCGGCGCAAAGAGCAAGGAACTGATCATAATGGAAGAGGAAATGAGAAAAGCTTCCACTGAGCTTCTAGTTACCACTGATGATGGTAGTTATGTGAGAAAAGGTTTTGTAACCGAGGTTTTAAAGGAGGTTTTAGACAAGGATAAAAGCGTAAAAAAGGTATGGGCTATCGGTCCAGCCATAATGATGAAATTTGCCTGTGTTACCACCAAACCGTATGATGTAGAAACTATCGTCAGTTTGAATGCTGTTATGGTAGACGGAACGGGGATGTGTGGTTCATGTCGAGCTACGATAGGAGGAGAAACAAAATTTGTCTGTGTGGATGGACCTGAATTTGATGGTCAGCTAGTGGATTGGGATGGATTTTTGAGCAGGTTGGCAAAGTATAATAAATCAGAGAAATTGGCATTAGAAAGTTATAAGAAAACTATAAAGGAGGGAGAGAACTATGGCTGAGATGATACCTATTAAAGAGAGGATGAAAAGAGAGCAAGTTTCAATGCCGGAACAGGATCCTCAGATAAGGAGTCATAATTTTAATGAGGTGCCTACCGGTTATACCAAAGAGATGGCTATCTATGAAGCACAAAGATGTCTGCAATGTACACCTCCGAAGTGTGTGGAAGGCTGTCCGGCAGAGGTGCGTATCCCAGAGTTTATTAAAAAGATTGTGGAGGAAGATTTTGCGGGCGCATACTTTGAAATATTGAAAACAAATGGGCTTCCTGCAGTATGCGGTAGAGTGTGCCCTCAAGAAGAGCAATGTCAACTGACCTGTGTACTTAATAAGAAAGGTAACCCTATTTCCATAGGAAGATTGGAAAGGTTTGTTTCAGATTGGTCAAGAGAAAATGATGTTCATGAGAAAATACCAGAGATTAACAAGAAAGGTAAGACTGTAGCTGTTGTTGGCGCTGGTCCTGCTGGTCTTATCTGTGCTGCAGATTTGCAAAAGATGGGTTATGAAGTGACCGTATTTGAGGCATTTCATACCGGAGGCGGAGTTTTAATCTATGGTATTCCAGAATTCAGATTGCCTAAAGATATTGTGAGATATGAAATAGGAGAGATTGAAAAAACAGGAGTGAAATTTGAGACAGATTTTGTGGTAGGAAAGACGAAGAGTATACCTGATTTGGCGAAGGAGTTTGATGCTATATTCATAGGAATAGGTGCTGGTGCACCAAGGTTTATGAATATCCCCGGGGAAAATCTGGCGGATGTATATTCGGCAAATGAATTTCTTACCCGTTCCAATCTTATGAAAGCCTATAGATTTCCCGAATATGACACACCTATTAAGATAGGCGAAAAGGTGGCTACGATTGGCGCAGGAAATGTGGCTATGGATTCTGCCAGAACTGCTTTGAGATTAGGTGCGAAAACTTCTCATATTGTTTATAGAAGATCAAGGAAAGAAGCTCCGGCAAGAATAGAGGAGATTGAGCATGCTGAGGAAGAAGGTGTGATATTGGATTTTCTTACTCTGCCGGTGAGGGTATTGGGCAACGAAGAGACAGGAGAAGTTACGGGTATGGAGTGTATTAAGATGGAGTTAGGTGAGCCTGATGAATCGGGAAGAAGAAGGCCCGTTCCCATAGAGGGATCAAATTTTGTTATAGAGTGCAGTATGATGGTTGATGCCATTGGAACGCTGGCAAATCCAATCGTACCGAGAAGTGCAGCAGAACTTGGTGTGGAGATAAATAAATGGGGTTATTTTGTGTTTGATGAAGAAACAATGCAGACTACGAGGGAAGGCATATTTTGCGGCGGTGATATTGCCCGTGGAGCGGCAACGGTGATATTGGCAGTGGGAGATGGTAAAAAAGCTGCCAGGGGAATAGATAAATATCTTTCTTCTGGTGGTAGCTTAAAGGAAAGTTTAAATAAGTGAGAAAATTTGTTTAGAGGAGAAGAAAATGGATTACATAACTCTTATTATAGATGGAAAAGAGGTTCAGGTAGAAAAAGGGAAAACCATTATGGATGCCGCCAAAAAACTCGGTATCTACATTCCCTGTATATGTTCCCATCCTGACCTTAAGCCCATAGGTTTATGCAAACTTTCCGTTGTGAAGATAAAAAATTGGGATGTATATCCTCTATCCACCATTACACCTGCGGAAGATGGCATGGTGGTAACCACCAAAACAAATGAATTGCAGGAGATGAGAAGGAATGCATTAGAGATGATACTTGCTATGACGAATCATCCTACAAACTGTCTCTTCTGTGATAGAAAGGATGAATGCACCTCTTTAAGGGAATGTATGAAGAAACTTCCTGTCACTGCCGGATGTAAATACTGTCCCAAGGATGGTGAATGTGAAATTCAGGATGCGGTTGAGTATATAGGACTGGAAAAGGTAAGATATGCAACAAAGTATAGAGATCTGCCTGTTTTAAGAGAACCATTTTTTGATAGAAATTATAACCTGTGTATATTATGCACAAGGTGTGTGAGAACCTGTGAAGAGGTAAGAGGAGAGAATACCATCGTTTATCATCCTGGCTTTCATGAAAATCACTGGGTAGGACCGGAAAATGGTGTTTCCCTTTTAGAAGGAAGTTGTAAGTTCTGTGGTGCCTGTGTGGATGCCTGCCCGACCGGTGCACTCTCTGCAAGGTTTGAGAAATGGGAAAAGCCAGAAAAAACTGTTACCACTACCTGTCCTCATTGCGGAATAGGTTGTCAGATAGATGTAGGTGTAAAGGATGGTCATATTGTTAGAGTAAGAGGTAAGAGGGGAGACACAGTAAATGAAGGGCAATTGTGTGTAAAAGGCAGATTTGGTTTAGATTTTGCTTCTCATCCTGATAGATTAAAGGAACCCTTAATAAGAAAAGATGGTGAATTGAAGCCGGCGAGTTGGGATGAAGCGCTGGATTTGGTAGCCAGTAGGTTTAAAGAGTTAAAAGAGAAATATGGTAGTGATGCCTTAGCCGGTATTGCTTCTTCTAAGACTACAAACGAAGAATGTTATCTCTCTCAAAAGTTTGTAAGAACCTGCCTTGGCACAAATAATATAGAATTTTGTACTCGTTTCTGTCATACAACCAGCGCAGTTGCTCTTACTCGTGCTTTCGGGGGCGGGGCAATGAGTAATTCTACTCGCGGTGTAGAAAAATCAGATGTGGTGTTTATAGCAGGATTGAATGCTACTGAAAATACCGTGATATTTGGTGCTTATTTGAGAAATTTAGTGAAGTTTAACAACCTGAAATTGATTGTGATGGATCCAAGAAGGATTGATCTGGTAGATGATGCAGAAATTTGGCTGAGGCCAAAGCCGGGGACGGATCTTGCTTTGGTTAATGCTATGATGAATGTGATTATAAATGAAGATTTATATGACCATGAATTTGTAGAAAATCGCACAGAGGGTTTTGATAAACTGAAAGAGGTAGTCTCTAAGTATACACCAGAGAAAGCGGAAGAGATTACCGGTGTTTCAAAGGATAAGATAATTGAATCGGCGAGATTATACGGCAAAGCCAATAAGGCTGGAATTATGTATGGTATGGGTATAGCTCAATATACTAATGGAACTAATAATATTTCTGCTTTGTGCAATTTAGCTTTAGCTACAGGCAATATGGGGAAAGAAGGAACCGGCGTTAACACCATAGGTAAGCAGAATAATGGACAGGGTGCTGGAGATATGGGTTGTCTATGTGCCGTTTATCCTGGTGGTCAACCCGTTGCCAAACCGGAGGTTAACGAAAAATTCGAAAAAGCGTGGGGCACAAAACTCTCTATGAAACCAGGAACAACAGAGACAGAATGGGTTACTGAAAAAGGTAAAATTAAAGGCCTATATGTGATAGGTGGAAATCCTGTAGGCAGTGGTCCTAACTTAAATAATGTAAAAGAAGTTTTTGAAGAGATGGATTTTATAGTGGTTCAGGATATCTTCTTAACCGAGACCGCCAAGCTCGCGGATGTTGTCCTTCCTGCTGCATGTCTGTTGGAAAAGAACGGCACAACTACAAACACAGAGAGAAGAATTACTATGGTGAGAAAGGTCTTGGATGCGCCCGGAAAAGCACGCCCCGATTGGGAAATTATCTGTGATTTAGGAAAGAAGATGGGTTACAGTGAGCAGTTTTCCTACAATAGTCCTTCGCAGATTATGGATGAGATAGCGCACCTGACGCCTCTTTACGGTGGAATAAACTATGAAAGGCTGGAGAAAGGAGGTATACAAGCGCCTTGTCCTAATGTGGATCATCCTGGAACGCCTTATTTGTATAAGGATAAATTTCCTATTGGTAAAGGCAAGTTCTTCCCTGCTGATTATGAGCCGCCTTCCGAGCTTCCCGATGACGATTATCCCTTTATTTTTTCCACAGTTTCGAGCATCTTTCACATGCGCACTGGTACAATGATAGAAAAGGTGCATGATATAAATTATATCAGCGGTTCCGAGCTTTTGAGTATGAATCCAGAAGATGCATTTTCCTTAGGTGTGAGAGATGACGATATAGTTATGGTTTCTTCAAGAAGGGGAAACTTAAATTTAAAGGTAAAGGTAACAGATGCTGTACTCAAAGGTGCTGTATTTGCGACATTCCATTTTGCAGATACACCGACAAATATTCTCACTAATGATAAATATGATCCCTTGGGTAAGGTGCCAGAACTTAAATTCTGTGCAATAAAGGTAAATAAAATAGGAGGATAGGATGTATAAAATTGTAGAAAGAGAGGTTCTTGTTCCCGATATAGTTCGCATTAAACTGGAAGCTCCTTATGTTGCTCAAGCGGCTCAACCCGGTCAATTTGTAATCTTGAGAGTGGATGAGCAGGGCGAAAGATTCCCTATGTCATTAGCTGATTGGGATAGGGAAAAGGGAACTATTGACATTGTATTCTTTGTTTTGGGAACGAGCACCATGAAACTTGCTGCTTTAAAAGAAGGGGATGTTATATTGGATTGTGTGGGACCATTGGGCAATCCAACAGAAATTAAGAACTATGGCAATGTTTTATTGGCCTGTGGATGTTTTGGTGTGGGGCCCACCATAAAGCTTGCCGAAGCCTTAAAAGAGAAAGGGAACAATATAGTTTCTGCTATGGAAGCAAGAGATAAGGCATATCTTTTCTGGGAAGACAAGCTGAGAGAGGTGAGTGATGAGTTTCATGTTGTTGTGGGTGATAGCAGTTATGGAGTGAAGGAATGGACAAATGACTTTATACAGAAATACTTAAGAGCGGGAAATAAGGTGGATGTAATCTTTGCGCATGGATGTCCATTTATGATGATGGAGTGTTCCAAGGCTTCCAAACCATTTGGCGTTAAGACTCATGTTTCTTTGACCACAATAATGGTAGATGGAACCGGAATGTGTGGTTCGTGTCGAACTATTGTAGGCGGGGAAACGAAGTTTGCCTGTGTGGATGGGCCGGAGTTTGATGGTCACCAAGTTGATTGGGATAATCTTATTATGAGACAGAGAAGATACATGTCTCAGGAATACCGTTCTTTCAGCTTATGGGAGAGGGACAACTGGCATAAGATCATGTATGTAGCACCGCATGAAAAAGAAAGACTATTGATGATGCAGCAGGGATAAGCAATTATTTCTAAGGGGTAGATGTTTAAACATCTACCCCTTACTATAGTATGGTTAATACTCCGCGGCTTGTGCTACGATTTGTGTCATAAAAACCTCCAGTTTTTACGACCAAATCTGCGGTTTGTGTCATTCTCTTTTTCTTTGTCATTCCCGCACATGTGGGAATC
>JAGGSB010000046.1 GCA_021159305.1 Deltaproteobacteria bacterium
TCTACCGAAGATAGTGTATATCTGGTGGATAGGGATTGCAGGTATCTCTTTATAAATGAAAAACATCTATCAAGGTTAGGTGTATCAAAAGACCAAATCATAGACAGAACATACAACGAGTTGCATTCAAAAGAGGAAACGGAAATGTTTGTTAAAGCAGTGGAAGAGGTATTCAAAACCGGTAACTCTATCCAGGGTGAGCATAGAAGTCACAGGGATAACAGATGCTTCCTTCGAACCTTAAGTCCCCTTAAAGATTCTAAAGGCAATGTAATAGCCGTAACAGTGGTTTCAAAAGACATCACCGAGCAAAAAAAAATAGAGGAGAAAATAAAATACATAAGCTTCCATGATGCTTTAACAGGCCTGTATAATAGAGCTTATTTTGAAGAAGAACTAAAAAGACTCAATACACAGAGGGAATACCCCTTAAGTGTTATTATGGCAGATATCAATGGTCTTAAAGTGATCAACGATACCTTGGGTCATAACAAGGGAGATAAATTACTAAAAAATCTGGCAAAAATACTAAAATCTGTATCTCGTAAAGAAGATATGGTAGCCCGCATTGGAGGGGATGAATTCGCCGTTATCTTACCCCATGCCGATGAAAATGCTGCCCAAGCATTCTGTAATAGATTTGAAGAGGCACGTAAAGAGTATAATAAAAAAGCCCAGATAAAACTCAGTGTTGCCTTAGGATATGCTATACAATCCGGTCAATACAAAGACATGGAAAAGGTTTTAGAAAAAGCAGATGAGAATATGTATACCGAAAAACTATCAGATATTGCCAGCAGGGAAAACCATATCATTGATACCCTCAAAACTGTTTTAGCTACAAGAGACCCTCATACTGAAAAACATGCAGAGAGATTGCAGAATCTGTCAGAAGCCTTAGGAAAGGATATAGGACTATCAGAATTTGAATTAAAGAGATTGAGATTGTTAGCTTTACTGCATGATATAGGAAAAATAGGCACACCAGATAATATTTTATTTAAACCTACTAAGTTAACAGAAGAAGAATGGGAAATTATGAAAAAACACTCTGAAGAGGGATATAAGATGGCTAAAAATATCCCTCAACTGGTTCCTATTGCCAGAGACATATTATATCATCATGAAAGATGGGATGGAACAGGTTATCCCAAAGGATTAAAGGGCAAAGAGATACCTATATTGTCTCGTATTATATCTATTATAGATGCTTATGATGTGATGCTGAGTGATAGACCTTATAGAAAAGCTCTGTCAAAAGAAGAAGCAATACAAGAACTTAAAGAAAATGCGGGCACTCAGTTTGACCCGGAATTAGTGGAGAGGTTTTTAAAGATAGCAGAAGGTAAAGGAGATCAAGATGAGTGAAATAAGTACAAAATCCTCATATCTTATCATCATGAGGATAAAGATGAAGCAGAAGGTTTATCTCAAATGAAAAATGTTTATAAATAAAATATGCAATTCAAGGTAGGAATTGATGTCGGAGGCACTTTTACAGATTTAGTGGCTTTCAATGAAGAAAATAAAGAAATCTCCATTGTTAAATTTCCTTCTACTCCTTCTGACCCCAGTAAAGCTGTAATTGAAGCTTTTAAACATTTAAAACATGAGAAAATCTCTTTATTTGTTCATGCCTCAACCATTGGAACCAATCTATTCTTGGGTCAATTAGGGTTAAAGATTCCTAAAGGAGCTTTAATTACCACTTCAGGGTTTAAAGACATACTGGAAATTGGCCGCCAGAAAAGAGCTGAAATTTACAATCCGTTTTTTGAAAGACCAAAACCTCTAATTGAAAGAAATTTAAGATTTACAGTTAACGAAAGAATAAATTATAAAGGACAAATCCTGAAAGTTATTGATGAAGAAGAGGTAGGAATCCTTGCTCAGAAGATTAAACAAGAAAACATTGAAACGGTAGCCATTGTCTTTCTTCATTCCTATATTAATTCCGAACATGAAAAAAAGGTTAAACAGATATTTAAAAAAATATTACCAAATACAGTAATAACAGCCTCTTATGAGGTAGATCCTGAATATCGTGAATATGAACGCACCAGCACCACTGTAGTAAATAGTTTATTGATTCCTGTTGTATCTAAATATCTAAGAAATATTGAAAAAAAACTTGCAGTCAATGCACCTTTATATGTAATGCAATCCAACGGTGGTTTAGCTACGGTAAATGTTGCCTCCAGGATTCCCGTGGCTACAATTGAATCGGGGCCGGCAACAGGGGTAATAGCTTCTGCTTATTGGAGTAAAATGTTAAAAATTGAAAACATATTGAGTTTTGATATGGGTGGCACTACAGCCAAAGCAGGAGCAATAATAAAAAACAAACCCCAGATGACAACAGAGTATGAAATAGGAGGCAAAGTTCACAGTGGCCGTATGATTAAAGGCAGTGGTTATCCTATCCGTTATCCTCTGGTTGATTTAGCTGAAGTGAGTGGCGGAGGCGGAACTATTGCCTGGATTGATGAAGGAGGTGCTTTAAGAGTAGGACCCTTGAGTGCAGGAGCAGAACCTGGTCCTGCCTGCTATGGAAAAAGAGGAGAAAATCCCACCGTTACTGATGCCAACTTAATTTTGGGAAGGTTAAATCCCAATCTCGGAGAAACAAAAGTCTTTCCAGAATTAGCAGAGGAAGCCCTAGTAGAAAAAATAACTAAACCTCTAAATATTTCAACTGTTCAAGCTGCCTCTGGTATAATTGAGATTGTAAACAATCACATGATGAGAGCCTTGAGATTGGTCTCAATAGAAAGGGGCTATGACCCTAGAGATTTTGTGATGCTGGCATTCGGCGGTTCAGGTCCTATGCATGCAGCATTTTTAGCAGAAGAATTGGACATTAAAGATGTTTTTATTCCTTTAAATCCTGGCGTTTTTTCTGCCTTGGGTTTGATATTAACAGACTTTAGACACGATTTTGTAAGAAGTATTATAAAACCAGCTTCGAATATAAATTCAAGATTCTTACAAGATATATTTAAAGATATGGAAAAAGAAGCCGCAAAAATTTTACAGAAAGAAGGCTTTAATTTAGATCAAATTATAATGGAAAGAACACTTGATATCAGATATTTGGGGCAATCCTATGAAATCAACATACCTGTAAAAAGTTTAAATGAAGCCTTAAAATTATTTCATCTGCGTCATCAAGAAATCTATGGCTACGCCGAAAAAACCGAACCTGTGGAGATAGTAAATGCTCATTTAATCGTAATAGGTCTTATTAAAAAACCCGAATTCAAAAAACACTACAAAACATCGAATTTATCTAAAGCTTTAATAAATAAAAGAAAAGTCTTTTTTGAGCAGACAGGTTGGATACAAACGCCGATTTATCTTAGAGATAATTTATCCTTTAGCAATCAGATTAAAGGACCAGCTATTATTGAGCAATATGATGCCACTACCATTATTCCTCCGGGGTGGAATGGATTTGTAGATGAATTTTTAAATCTGCATTTAACTAAAGTAGGTTCAAATGATTGATTCTATGACCATTGAAATAATCAGAAATGCTTTGAGCTACATTGCAGAAGAGACGGGCATTGCTTTGAGAAACTCGGCTTACTCTCCCAATATTAAGGAACGCATGGATCATTCCTGCGCTCTTTTTGACCCTCAAGGTAATCTCTTAGCTCAGGCCGAACACATCCCCGTTCATTTAGGCTCTTTGCCCTGGGGAGTTAAAAATGCCTTAAAGTATATAAAAAATTGGAGAGAAAAGGATATAGTAATTGTAAATGACCCTTACATCATAGGAACTCATCTAAATGATATTACTTTAATAAAGCCTATCTTCTTCAACAAAAAACTCATAGGTTTCAGTGTCAACAAGGCTCACCATGTAGATGTCGGCGGCAAGACTTCAGGCAGTATATCCTGCAATGCTAAATCCCTTTATGAGGAAGGAGTAGTTATTCCTCCTCTAAAGTTGATGGAACAAGAACACATAAACCAGGACTTTCTTAGAGATTTTCTTGACAAGGTAAGAACCCCTGATATTAATCAAGGGGATTTAAGGGCTCAAATCGCAGCTGCCAATTTAGGAGAGAAAAGGGTAATAGAACTTGCCAGAAGATATGGAATTGACACATTGTCTTCTGTCTTTTATGAGATTATCTCTTATGGTGAAAGAAGAATGCGTGAGAAAATTAAGGTTATTCCTGAAGGAATTTATAAAGCTGAAGATTGTTTGGAAGGAATAGAAAATAACGAATTAACCTGGATTCGAGTTAAATTAAAAAGAGAAAAGGATAAACTTATCGTTGATTTTTTAGGGACAGATCCTCAACTGAACATACCTTTAAATGCTGTTTTTGGAGTAACCCTTTCAGCCACCTATTTCGCAATTAAATCTATCATTGATCCGAAAGCTCCAATGAATGAAGGTAGCTTGAAACCCATACACATCTTAGCTCCTGAGGGAAGTTTAGTGAACCCGAGAAAACCAGCACCTGTTTCGGGAGGAAATTTAGAAACCTCTCAAAGAATTGCAGATACAGTCTTTAGAGCTTTAGCCGAAGCCCTTCCTCATAAGGTGCCCGCGGCATCTGTGGGAAGTATGAACAATGTCATAATAGGAGGATTTGATCCTGTAAGAAAGAAACAATGGGTTTTTTACGAAACCATAGGCGGCGGTTCTGGGGCTCGTCTTGGTAAAGACGGAGTGAATGGTATTCAATGCAATATGACCAACACTATGAATACCCCCATTGAGGCTATAGAACAATATTATCCTCTATTCTTTGAAAATTATGAATTAAGAGATGAATCTTGCGGTGAAGGAAAATGGCGTGGTGGTCGTGGCATTAAACGCAGATGGACTTTAACTTCTATTTCAGCAGAAGTAACAGTTTTGGGAGACAGAAACAGAATACCTCCCTGGGGACTTATGGGAGGACAACCCGGAAAACTTGGCGCATATTGGATAAAAAGAAAAAACGGCAAAAAAGAAAAGATAAAAGGCAAAACTACATTGATTTTAAATAAAGGTGACACACTCATTATAGAAACGCCAGGGGGTGGAGGATATGGAAATTCGGAGGAAAGAAACCAATAATTATGCAGAGTTTTATAGAACTTCTTGAGTATGGGTTTGAAAAAAACAAAAATAAGGTAGCTATCGTTTATCATGATAAAAATATAACCTTTGGACAATTAAAAGAAAAAGCAGAGAAAGTTGGCGCATTTCTCCAACAAAAGGGATTAAAAAAAGGAGATAGGGTTGTTCTATATACACCAGAAAAACTACCTTTTTTGATAGCTCATCTGGGAATCATCTTAAGCGGAGGTATTTCTCTGCCTTTGAATTTTAATTTTACCAGGGATGAAATGATATATTTCTTAAATGACAGTGGTGCAAGGTTTGTTTTTGCATCCAACAGCCAGACTAAATTAATCAAAGAAGTAAAAGGGGCGTGTCCAGCATTAAAGGAAATTATCGATCCTAAATTGATCGAAACAAATATCAGTAAGAACTTTAAAGAAGTAGAGATAAACAAAGAAGATTGTTGCTTTATGCTTTATTCTTCCGGCACTACTGGACAACCGAAAGGCGTGGTTCATACTCACGAAAATGTGGCAAAAAGCCTTCTTTCTCTTCAAAAATGCTGGAAATTTAATTCAGAAGATGTATTGCTCAATGTGCTTCCTCTGTTTCATATTCATGGACTTTCCTTTGCTGCCCATCTGTCCCTTATCTCCGGCAGCGTTATGATATTGGAAGATCGTTTTCATCCTTTAAAAACTATGGAAAAAATTAAAGATGCCACCGTTTTTATGGCTGTGCCCACATTCTATTATGCTTTCTTGAGAAGACCAGAATTCAAACAGAAAGCAAAAAATTGGTCTAAAATGAGACTCTTTACCTGTGGTTCTGCTCCTATTCGGCCTGAAGTTCTACCAGAAATTGAAACAATCATTGGTAAAAATCTAATAAACCGCTATGGTATGACCGAGAGTCATGTAATAACTTCTCTTCCTTTAGATGGACCATTCAAACAGGGTGCTGTTGGATTACCATTAGATAATATAGAGATGAAACTGGTAGATGAAAATGATAAAACTATTTTTAAAAATAATACAGCAGGAGAGGTAAAGATAAAAAGTGAAAATCTATTCAGCCACTACTGGAGAAAACCAGAGGCTACCAAAATGGCTTTTGATAAAGAGGGATTCTTCTACACTGGGGATTTAGGTTATATAGATAGAGATGGATTCTTAACTTTAGTGGGAAGAAAAAAAGACCTCATCATTACCAACGGTTATAATGTCTATCCACCTATAGTGGAAAGAGTATTAAATGAATCCCCTTCGGTAAGAGAATCCGCAGTAATCGGTATTCCTGATGAAAAAAGAGGAGAAAAGGTAGTAGCGGTAGTTGTGCCTGATGATAAAATAAATATACAAGAATTAAAAAAACACTGCCAGCAAAAACTTGTTGATTATCAAAGACCATTACATTTTGAAATTGTTGAAGAACTTCCCCGCAATACGATGGGCAAGATATTAAAACGAACATTGAAAGAAAAGCTTACAAAGGGCTTTAAAAAACTTTTATAGAACCGTTTTTCCCTGTTGCCTCATATAAAGATCTACGCGAAGTGATCATTCATTGCCTCATAAAAATTATTATGAGATGTTTAAGAATTTCAGCCTCGGATTTTTTGGATTAAACCCCGTGTAATACTCCCCCCCTATATTCCCCCCGCTCTTGGGCGGGGGGAAAAGAAGGGGGTTGTCAGAATATTACAGAGTTATACTCTAAAGTTGTGGATGAATAAAAAGTAGCGTATCCTTCTTCTATCAATAAAAATACCTAAAAAGGAGGACACGCTACATGAAAAGTGCTACAGAAAGACAAGGACAAAGTCCAGAGGAAAATGAGTTTGACAATGCATTGGAAGAGGTTTTGAGAGAGGGTGCAAGGAAGATGCTGCAATCTGCCATAGAGAATGAGGTTTCTGAATACATTGGAAACATCCATCCCTTAAAGATGAATGTGGGAAACACAAGGCAGTGCGGAATGGTCATATGCCGGAAAGACAGATACTAACAGGCATAGGACCTATTTCTATTAAACAGCCAAGAGTAGATGACAGAAAGCTAAAAAGTAATGAAGCAAAGCGCTTTACAAGCAAGATATTGCCCAAGTATATGAGGAGAATTCCCAGCATAAATAATCTTATACCTGTTCTTTATTTGAAAGGTATCTCTACCGGTGATTTTTCCTCTGCCCTGTCAGCAATTCTGGGAAAGAATACAAAAGGTTTATCTCCAGCAAATATCGTGAGATTAAAGAAACAATGGGAAGATGAATATAAAAAGTGGAGCAAGAGAGACCTTCATCATAAAAACTATGTTTATTTTTGGGCAGACGGGATATATTTCAATGTGAGATTGGATGATGAGAGACAATGCATACTGGTTGTAATGGGAGTATTAGAGAATGGAAAGAAAGAAATTGTGGCTGTAAACGATGGTTACAGAGAAAGTAAACTGAGATGGAGCGAGATGTTATTAGATTTAAAAACCAGGGGGTTAAATATTCCTCCCAGACTTGCCGTAGGTGATGGCGGTCTGGGCTTCTGGGCAGCCTTAAGGGAAGTATTCC
>JAGGSB010000047.1 GCA_021159305.1 Deltaproteobacteria bacterium
TTCACCATTATCATAAGCTATTCTTTCAACCCCTATTTCTTTAATTTTTTGTTTCATAGCTTTGGTACTTTTGTAGATGATTTTTTCTACAAATTCTAAGTTTTGTTTGAGCATATAATATAGCGGAGGTAAAAAGAGATATATCTTATCAAGAGCAAGAAGCAAAAACCCTTCTGCATCTAATCCTGTAAAATACCGTATGTTTACCTTGTTCGGAGAAAAAAAAGCATCCACATTATACCTTTTCAGCACCTCTTTTCCTTTTAAAAAATGTTCTTTCATTTCACACCGCCTTTTAATTGACAAAGTACTTAAATCACATTAAGCTTATTTATATCAGTTTTAAGGAGTTTATTCAATAATGAAAAGAATAGAAAGCATGCTTAAAGTAATCAAAATAGAATATCTAAACACCCTTATCCTCTTTGTAGCTTTGCTCTCTACCGGTTCAGTACTTGTATGGATTTTAAAATATAAAGAACTCCTCAGTTATGAAGAAAAAGCAACACTTTTTATTATTATATTTTTTATCTTTGTTTATTTTGCTGTGGTTTATGTGATTCGTTTTCTTATATCTGGAGCAGGAGAAAAAACTAATTATGTTTTCTGTTTATGTAGATTTATTATAGATCAAGCCATTGTAAGTCTTTTTGTGTATTATGGAGGAGGGTACTCTTCCGCCTTTGCGTTGGGATATTTAGTAGTTACTGTTCTATCTGCTGTTGTGTTAGGACTTTACGGTGCGTTAACCGTAGCCACGGCAGCCAGTATTTTTTATTTATATGTTTCATTTACATCGGGGATAACTGTATCCTATTATTGGTTAGATGTAGGCTACCGTATTGTTCCCATATACTTTGTCGCCATAGCAACAGGTCTTTTAGCCGATGCTTTTGTGAGGTATGCAGTTCGGGTCTCTGAATTGAATGAAGAGTTAGAAGACAAAAGCAACAAGTTATCTACTACCCTTAAGATGTTAAAGAAAAGCGAGATAGAACTTATAGAAGCAGAGCGAGGAAGGCTGGCCATAGATATTACAGAAAGTGTTGCTCATCATATTAGAAATCCCGTTACATCTATTGGAGGGATGGCTCGTATTATTCACAAGAAGCTAAAGGAAGGAAAGGGATTGGAAGATGTGGGAAAGTATATTAAAGCTACGATAGAAGAGTGTAGCAAGTTGGATATTATATTGAAAAATGTACTTGAACTTACAGAGAAGGAGATGAATTTAGTAGTCTATTCTGTAAATGCAATATTAAAGCAAACCATTCCTGTATTTAAAACAAAATGTAGTGAAAAGAATATTGAAATTGTTACTCATTTTGATGAAGAAAATCCACAGGTTTTACTGGATAAAAAGAAAATTAGCATTGCTATAGATAACATAATAGAGAATGCCATTGGGGCTATGCATGATGGAGGCAAGCTTACTATATCTACAGAAAAAATAGAGTTTATGGGCAAAAAGATGGTAAACATATCCATTTCAGATACAGGTGAAGGAATACCTCCTGAGATAATGGAAGATATATTCAAACCTTTTATAGTTGCTGAAGCTGAAAAAGCAGGGTTAGGATTGCCTATTACCAAACACATTGTAGAGATGCATAAGGGAAGCATTAACGTAAAAAGCATACCAGGGAAAGGAACAACAATTGATATCTACCTTCCCTTATGCCCGCCAGAGAAAAAAGTACAGCCTAAGCCGTTAAGGTAACCTTCTCTACACTTAGCATACTCTTGGTAGTATCTGTGCTTATAGACGGCCGCCACATGTCCCTTTCCACTGATTCAAGGTATGACTTCAAACTTCCGTCTTCCACGAATTTCTTATATTGCTTCTGACAGAGTTCAACCAGGCTTTTCTTAGCTTCATCTTCCGTTGCTCCCCTGGTAGCGAAGCATAATTCCGGACAAAAAGCCATAAAATGATCGCTGATACTCCACATCTCTACCATTACATCTAAAGTTTCCATCTTTCCCTCCTTTTTCAAACTGGCTTTTTAGCTTAAACAAGTTTAAAACCATTTTGGAATTCTGTCAAGTTTTTTTAGTTTTTCATTAACTAAAACTCTTTCAACCTCCTTGAGTTATCTCTCTTGATTTTTATCTCGGGTCACTATATTCTAAACTCGCCAAGACGTATGTAAGAAT
>JAGGSB010000048.1 GCA_021159305.1 Deltaproteobacteria bacterium
AGGGAAAAGGGGAATGACAGGGAAAAGGGGAATGACAGGGAAAAGGGGAATGACAGGGAAAGGGGAATGACATCCGGTGATACCCCGCTGCTTGCGGCGGGGTTTTTATTTAACGGGGTGATTCCTTCATCTTAGTTACCCAGCTATTTTAAGGTTTTTTAGCCCCTCCATTTTTTCTAACTGCTTTGAAGCATTAAGAACTTCTACGCCAACTATTTTATTGTCCCGCGTATAGTCGGCAACTATCCCGGCTGCTATCTCTTCACTGTCATAAACCTTTTCTTTCAGAAAACGAATGTAAAGAGCATCCACTTCTTTATCATACTTTATTTCCACCTTCTTAACCTCCTGTCAAAATGGAAAGTTACTATTACTTCCTTTTCTGGATTTAAAACCACTTTAAGAAACCTGCTTTCAAATTCTTCTATCAGCTTAAAGTGGTGAACTTCTGCGTCGGAAACAGTTTTCACCATATCAGGATTGAGAATTGTTTTCTCTATCCAGTCTATTTTGATTTCTCTGTCTTCAAGACGATCCAAAGCATGTGTCGAAAGTCTGTATTCTGCTATCTTCAAAACTACCTCCGAAGGAGATTCTTTACCAATTTACCCTCTTCATAGTTTCCTTGTGCCACTCAACCGGTTGCTTCCCTTTGCTTTTCAAATGGATTTATAACCTCAAGTCCTTCTATCCCTTTAAAATCATCCACAAGATAGATATTTGCAAGTTCAATTAGCTGTTTGCATTTTTCAAAGCCGTCAGGGGTATGTTTATCCCATCCAAGAAATTCAATTTTTGTCAGGATAGAGATATTGAAAGAATGTTGGGCAATGAGGTTACCGATAAAATCAATGGTGATCTGTGAACCCTTAGTGTGGTATATAAGAATATTTGTATCTATCAAATACTCAACTATGGACATTCCGTTCCCAACTCTCTCTTAATTTCCTTGACTCAGCTTCTACGTCTATATCTCTATATAACCCCGATGTTTCTCCAACTATTTTTATACCCGAAAGAGTTTCTTCAACAGCATCGTAAATGAGATGGACTTTCAATCTTCCGGGAGGCAATTTTTTATTAATATATTTTATCTGTCCATTTTCTATAATCGCTTCTGCAATTTTATGTCCCATAGAGATTCCTCCTTTTCATTTCTAATGTAAACTATTATAACACAGGTTAGCGGAGAGCGATTAGCGGATAGTATAAGTGTAAGTAGAAAGAAGTGGATAGTGGATAATAAGTTTTTTGGATATGAGCATCATCCTATTTATATATATGACCTCTGTAAACTACTTTTTCTCATTTCTTTCCAAATATTTCTTCAAAGAATTTATCTTTATCCAATAATTTTTGCCACTCTCTATGTCGCTTGACGCTTTCAATTCTTTTTTTTCTTGGTATGTTCATAAATCTGATAGTTTCTACAGGTCCTATTTTTTCCATAAGTGCTTTTATGGACTCTTCAATTAATGTATCCTCGTCTATATATTTAGCGGCTTTCATTTTAAGTCCTCCTTTTCACAAAAAGCTAAAGGGTTACCACACCACACCTCTATTTTATGTCTTACACATTTTTTAACAAGTTTTTTATCGCAGGAAATAAACTCTGCCTTTTCCATCTCTGCAAAAGCTACATGTGCTGCATCTGCTATTCCAAATCCCAGGCTTACCAGTCCTTCCGCTCGTTTTCTTGTTTTTGAAAAATTGACTCCAGCATCTTTACCATATTTATCTAAAAGTATCATTAGTTGAATACGCTCAACTTCATCTCTGATTGCCTCTATTTCCTTTATATGAACGGGAGATTTTATTATTTGATAAAACCCTTCTTTTACTTCTGAAAATATCAAATTAATAGCTTCTGTTTCTACTCTTATCCTCAAAAAAGATTGATCATCAAAAGGTCTACATAATGCACATACATCAAGATAAATTAGCTTTGGCATTTCTTTATTCTTCCTTTTTTGTCCACTAATTACACCC
>JAGGSB010000049.1 GCA_021159305.1 Deltaproteobacteria bacterium
TGGTTAAATCAATTTTCAGCGAACTCGGTTTTGACAAAAATAAACCCATCCGTTCCCAGCAGCCAAAACCCTTGCCTGACCGAGCAGAGCTTGATAACATTGTTTTTGATGAACTTGGTTTAACCGAGCAGGAACGAAAAGAGGTTTATTGGGCAGTGGCGGAATTGGTAAAGAATAGATTGGACAAGGCAGGAAGCTTTAATGCCCACTGATATTATTGACAACTCCACTATTAAATTATCCGATGCCTTAAAAGAAAAGATTTCTGTATCTAAAACCGCTCATTTTGCTGTAGGCTGGTTTTTCTTAACGGGTTTAAAGGAAATAAAAGATGAAATTAACAATTTAGAAAATTTGCAGATTCTTGTTGGTTCAAAAACCAATCGTCAGACAGCGGAGCTGATGCTGCTGGAGAAAAAATATGAATCTGCCGTAGATGATGCTTTAAAAAGCAAAAAGTATCTCAATCAGCAGGAAATATACAATATTTTAGATGAGGAATTTAATGCTTTGGTAAAGCATATCAGCTGCATCAAACCAACAGAAGAAAATGTTGAATTTGTCAAATGGTTCTTTGAAAAATTGAGACAAGAAAAGATTGAAATAAGGATTTATCCCAGAGAGACATTACACGCCAAGCTTTATCTTCTAAATTATAGAGATACAAGGCACGGACAGGGAATGGCTTTTGTAGGTTCAAGCAATATTTCAATGAGCGGTTTTAATCTGAATACAGAATTGAATGTGGCTGTTTATGGAAATGAAAATCACAAATACCTTTCAGAATGGTTTAATAGGAGGTGGAAAGAATCCGAAAGAACAGATTTTACAGCTCTGGCTCAGAAAGCATTGAAGAAGTCCTGGGTAATGAATGATGAGGTTACACCGTTTAGAATTTATCTAAGAGTTTTGAATGAGATTTTTTCGTTTGAAGAAGAAAGAGAAATTCCAGAGACAAAATATGGAGAGGTTGAACTGTGGGATTTTCAAAGGGATGCGGTGATAGACGCCTATCACAGGCTAAATGAATATAATGGTGTGTTTTTGGCGGATGTGCCAGGCATGGGAAAAACATATATGGGAGCGGCTTTGTTGGCTCACCTGCAGGAAGATGGAAAAAGGGCAATGGTGATTTGTCCTCCGAAATTGGTTGAGCAGTGGAAAGATGTCCTATCAGAGTTTGGTGTAGGCACAGCAAGGGTCTTTTCCATAGGGAAACTGGATGAAATTATAAATAGCGAGAAATTCCTTATGAGAGACATAGTCTTAATAGACGAATCTCATCATTTGAGAAATCCAGAAACAAATAGATACAGAGATATGGAGATAATCTGCGAAGGCAAAAAGGTGATATTAGTGGGGGCTACACCTCAGAATTTGAATATTTGGGACATGTATTATCAGATGAAGCTTTTTACACCTTCAGAGGTGAATCATAAATTTAGAATAGACCCTCCATCGTTGAAAGGTTTTTTCAAGGCTTGCGAGGATGAAAAAGCAGATATTGAAGACCTCATCAATCAAATTGTCATCAGGAGAACAAGAAAAGACATAATTGATTATTATGGCAAGGGCAAGATTCCCCATTTTCCAGAGAGAATTGGGCCAAAGAGGATAGATTATTCTATTGACAAGGTTTATCCGGGTGGAATTTATAAGAAATTGAATGAGTTAATCAGCAAAATGGGATTCGCTCGTTATGACATAGGCAGTTACATCAAAGAAGAAAAATTTACTCCCGAGGAGAGACAAAGAATAAAGCAAGCGGGGAGAAATTTGAGGAAACTAATGCAGATTATTCTATTCAGACGCCTGGAAAGTAGTATAGCTGCTTTTAAGGATTCTGTTAATTTGATGTATAAATCACATACTGCATTTAGAAGAGCTTTAGATGAGAAAAAAGTATTGGCTGGCGAATCGCAAGAAGAGGTTATCAACCAATTGAGAGCAGGGACCAATTTGGAGGACTTAGAAATTCCAGAAAATGCCTATCCGGTGGAAAAATTTTATGCTGAAAGATTAAAAGAAGACATTCTAAAAGATGAAAACATACTTTCAGAAACATTAAATTTGGTAAAGGATATAAAACCAGAAGAAGACGATAAGCTTAATAGATTGATATATCTGTTGAATACTGAAGTTAAGGCTAAAAAAACTATAATCTTCACTGCTTTTGCATCAACGGCAAAATACTTAGGCAAAGAACTGCAAGAAAGATTTGACAAGGTAGATTATGTAACACAGGCAACAGGGCAGGTTTTAACCAAAGCCAAGAGATTTTCACCAAAATCCAACAAATATACGATTAAGCCCTCGGAGGAAATCAATATTCTTGTGAGCACAGAACTGTTGAGTGAGGGATTAAATCTACAAGATGGAGAGGTTGTGATAAATTATGAATTACACTGGAATCCGGTAAGAATAATTCAGAGAATTGGCCGTATAGATAGAATTGGCAGTGAAAATGACAAAATCTGGGTTTATAATTTCTTTCCTCAGCAGGAAGCAGAAAAAGAAATTAATGTGGAAAAAAAGGTTAAAACAAGAATAAATGAGATTATTCAAAGATTTGGAGCTGATGAGAAAACCATTTCTCAAGATGAACAAGAGGTGAGAAAGAAATTGTTTCAGATTTACACCGAAGATGAAAGTTCTCTTGAAGAAAAAGAAAGAGAATCAAAATCAAATTATTTCAGGCATGAATGGTTGAGGTTGCAAAACGAATTTCCAGAAGACTATAAAATTGCTTTAGGGTTACCTACGATGGTTTCATCAGCTATTGACTCAAAACATAGAGGTATAGCTGTTTTTTGCCGTGCCGACGGTTATTTTAGGCTGATGTTGTCCGATGAAAATGGAGAAATCAAAAGTAGAAATGATTGGGACATATTGAAATTGGTTGAATGTAATACAACAACTAATTCTAAATCTCTTCTTTCAAATCATCTTGATGTTGTTGAAAAGGTTCGTGAACAATTTGAAAAAGAGGTTAATAAGCGGGAGGCAAAGAAGAAACTTTACCTGGAAAAGATTAAAGCACAGATTATTCACAAGCTTGAGCGTTTAAAGAGGGGACAAACTGAAAAAGTTAAAAAGAAAATAGATGAGATAATAAGCGATTTAAGAGAGGCTTATTTGAGTAATGCTAAGAAGAGGGAATTGAGAAAAATTAGAAACAAACATGGACTTCTGCTAGATGAGATATTAAAAGAGTTGAGAAAAACACTGCAAAATACGCCCAAGCAAGAACCTGTGAAATTCCGAAAAAAATACGCACAGATCATACTCAGCGAATCATTATATTGAATTTCGGAGGTTAATTGACAATCTTGGAAGTTTTACGGCAATTTGTAAAATTGTCATGGTATATTTGTAATAACAATAAATAATGCCGAAGGCGAATAACAGTGTAACGAATAACTATCAATGACTATTTTTATTAAAATCCGTCCAATCCTGAAGAAATCCAGGAGCTAAAACTCTTCTCCCATCTGTGTAAATCGGTGCTAATCTGTGGCTAATATTAATATGAGATTGCTTCTTTTTGTCATTCCCGCCTGTCTGCCGTGGCCTGCACAGGCAGGCGAATGCGGGAATCCAGATTCCGCATCAAGTAATGTCACCCCGTGCCTGACACGGGGGCGAAATGACAGAAGGAAAGAGTGTCACCCTGCACCTCTGTCATTCCCGCGCACGCGGGAATCCAGATTAAGATTCCAGATATTTTGCTAAAGCAGAATTCCGGAATGACATCAGGTGATCCACCGCTGCTTGCGGTGGTGTTATTTATTTTTTTCAAGCAAAAAACCTTTGATATTGATAGGCAATTTCTTATACCGCGTATAAGAACCGTTTTATCTTTTGAGTAGGTGTTTTTTCAAATTCTTCAGGATAAAGCTCAATCTTTGAAATAGAAATGTAAGATGGTAGCAGTTGATTCAATATTTTTCTATTTTTTTCCATTTTAAGTTTCAGTTCTTGTTCGCCAATTCCCTTATTATCTGCCAATTCTAAATCAGGATAAACCAGTGCTAAGAGTTTTCCATCCTTTCCAATTACTAAAGATTCCTGCACAAAAGGCAAGTTGTTGAGTTTGGCTTCTATTTCCTCAGGATAAATATTTTGTCCGGAAGGACCTAAAACCATATTTTTGCACCTTCCTTTAATGTAAATAAAACCTTCTTCATCAATTAAACCCAAATCTCCGGTATGAAGCCACCCTTCTTTATCTATCGTATTTTCCGTAGCTTCCTTATTTTTGTAATAACCATACATCACATTTTCGCCGCGAACTAAAATCTCTCCCACAATGTTGCGAGGGTCATCAGAATCAATTTTGATTTCCAATGTATCTACAACCTGCCCCACAGAAAATAGTTTAAGCTCTTCATGAGAAGCATAACTTATCAGTGGCCCGCATTCTGTCATGCCATAACCTACTGAAAAGGGAAACTTAATTTCTTTTAAAAACAATTCCACCTCTTGATTTAAAGCAGCTCCACCTATAATAACCTCATAAAAGTTGCCACCAAAAATCTCCATTAACTTTTTACAAATCTTTTGCTTAATTGTTTTTTCAGCTACAGGAAACTTTGACAGCCATTTTGTTGTCTTCTTGTTTAAAAAAGATTTTATCTGTTTTTTGTAAATTTTTTCTATTATTAGCGGAACTGACACTATCAATTGAGGACGAATCTCTTGAAAAGCTTCTAAGATTATCTTAGGGGAAGGAATTTTACTCAAAAAGGTAATGTGACAGCCTACGGTAAAAGGAAATAAAAATTCAAAAGCACATCCATAGGTATGAGCCAAAGGTAAAAATGAAACGATATTGTCTCCCTTTTTCATAATTTTGTGGTTTTGAGCGTAAAGGACATTTGCCATCAGACTATTATGCAGCAACATAACCCCTTTTGAAAAACCCGTAGTCCCTGAAGTATAAAATATGGCTGCAAGCTCATCGTTACGAATTTCATTAAAAGAAAATTTCTTCAGCGTAAGTTGATGACCATACTTATCTAAAAAATGGGTTTCTGCTTCCTGGATTATTTGAACAGCGTTTTTCTTCTTATGATAGAGTAATGTAAAATTCGTAAGTGAAAATATTGCTTCTAAATTTTGCATTTTGGTTTCGTCAAGTTTTTCATAAATTACATTAGAAGAAAAGAGGAAAACCGAATCTGAATGATTAACAATATGATGCATATCGTTTAAACTGAAATCAGGTAATATAGGAACAATCACCGCTCCATAAGTAATGGCCGCTAAATAAACTATTGCCCAATTTAAGCTGTTTTTTCCTATCAGTGCGATTTTATCTCCTTTTTTTATATGGCTTTTGCGAAAAATATAGTGCAGATAAATAATTCTTTCTGCTACTTTGCCATAACTCAAACTTTGACCATGATAATCAGAAAGCGCTGATAAATCCCAGTTTTCCCTGATACTTTTTTCAATATGTTTAACCAGATTCTCTTTTAACATAAATTTATTTTATTTAATAAAATTACAAAGTAAACCAACAATGCATTGTAAGCCAAAGTTTAGAGATAAAAGTGTCGGTGTATGTGAAGAAGTGTGAAGCGTTTGAATAAAGCGTAGCGAGCCGTATGTGCTGTGCTCTGCGATGCGGTGACATTCATTTTTGCAATCTTTTAATTTCCTGTTCAATTTCTGGAATGATCTCTGTGTTGTGTATTTTCTTTTTTCCGCCCTCTTTTATGGATATAACATAAAATACTTTACCACCATATTTTTCAGTAAATTTCTTATGAGTGACTTCCTGGATGGAATGTTCTTTAAATATTTGAGGAATGTGTGAAACATCTCCAACAGGTTTAATCTGAAGTCCAATATATTTATCTCGTATCTTGATGAAAAAATCTACATTGTACAATCTATCCCATTCATCAGGTGCAGGTTGTATATTCATCTTTAAAATCCGTTCTAATTGTCCATAAATAGTCTTTATCTCGGTCATATATCCATCAAATATCCTGTCTATTACCATGTTAAACATATATCCAATACAATCCTCCTCTGTAATCTCGTCAACCTCAGCCGCAATCACTTCAGTGATTTTTATATATAATCTGCGCCCTAACCCTTCAATGTGTTCTTTTGTTCTGACGTTTCGAAAGTAATACTCATTCCATTCCTCTATTGTTTTTGGGGCGCATTTTCTGATTTCCTCTGAAACCGCTCCAACATTGCGTTTGAAATTTAGCTGAAAACGATTCATTGCACTGTTCAATATCCATTCTTTTGCCATTGTTTCTCCGTCCCATATTTTAAAAATTTTGATTTATATTTATATTCCATAAACGTATCCACATCTACTAAACCATTTTTTATGAGATGAGCATTTAAGAAAGTTTTGTTCCACAGATAAAGATAGCAAAGCAAGTTATTTTTCTCATCGTATTTTATAGTATCGAACTTCATAAATACCTTTTGTCCCTTGGTTTTTTCTCTTAAAAACTGAATAGCATCTCCGTTCTTTTCTAGATTCTCTTTCACGCCCAGTAACCTGATTTTTAATCCATTATTTAAAATTAAGTTTTCCGGTGAGATTATTTCTTTCACAGCGTAATATGTTTCTCTTTCAGAATGAGAATTGTCTATTTTTGAACCAAATCTCATCTTCTTAGGGTCAACTTTCCTATCAAACATTACGGGATCCATAAAAACATAGGGCAGTTTTTTAATCTCTTCTTTAATATTTGGTTTGAACTCATCCTGTTTTATTACCTCAACTGTTACATCTCGAATAATACTTCTTTGTTCTACGTTAAGTTTATCTTTTATTACCGGTAAAAAATCTTCGTTTATTTCATAACCAATAGAATTTCTATTCAGGTTTTTGGCGGCAAGAATCGTTGTGCCGCTTCCTAAGAAAGGGTCAAGAACAGTGTCCCCAACAAAACTGAACATCTTAATAAGCCGTCCTGGTAATTCTTCAGGAAACATTGCAAGATGCTTGTCCTGCTTCTCACCAGCGAAATTCCAGTGTCCCGTAAAATATTGATTCCATTCTTCTTTAGTTAATTTCGATTGTTCTTTAGCCGCTTTGGTAACTTTTGGTGGAGTTCCATACTTTTTAAAGATTAAGATGAATTCATAGTCAATCTTTAGTATTCCGTTTCTAGGAAAAGGGAATGATCCCATCACCGTAGCCCCGCCCGTAGTATGAGTTGTCGTTACTTTCTGCCATATAATGGCACCCATGTAATCAAAGCCGGCACTTTCGCAGAATTTGATTATTTCCGTCCTTATTGGAATTACTTTATATCTTCCATAATAAACCGAACGTGCAAACTGGTCGCCTATGTTAACACATAAACGGCAACCCTTATGTAAAATCCTATGGCATTCATTCCAGACTAAGTTGAGATTATTAATATATTCTTCATAAGAATCATTGTAACCAATTTGCTTCCCATTTCCATAATCCTTTAACTGCCAATATGGCGGAGAGGTAATAATGAGATGGACAGATTCATCAGTAACCTCTTTCATCTGCCTTGAATCGCCAATTATTATTTTGTGTCGCGTTTTCATATTATATCTTCAAATGATTGTGTTTTATTTAAAGCCACCGTTTCGCCTAACTTCGTTATATCCGCAATACTTCGCATATCATCCCATTTTAGCGGTATATAC
>JAGGSB010000050.1 GCA_021159305.1 Deltaproteobacteria bacterium
CGGCAAGCTGCGGGGAATTAACCCTACTATATGTAATTAAATACTAATTTTTCTATGTAGTTTTTTAGTTCTTTTATTCCTTGTTTTGTTTTAGAGGAAGTTATGAAAAAAGGGATGTTTAATGATTGGAATTTTTTTAATTGTATAGAATATTCTTTTCTATTTAACTTATCGCATTTAGTAAGAATAATATCAAATGATATATGATGATAATTTAACCAAAAGAATAATTCCTTCTCTTGGTTTCGAACATCTCTTCTCATATCAATGAGAATAAATACCTTTTTTAAAAGGTTGCTGAATTTAAGATAATCTTCCACTAATTCTTTCCACTCGTTTTGCATTTTTTTGGATATATTGGCATATCCATATCCCGGCAAATCCACTAAGTAACAGATATTGCCAATTTTATATACATTAATAAGCCTGGTTTTGCCAGGTTTTTTGCTGGTTTTGGCAATTTTTCTTTCCAGCATTGTATTTATTAAAGAGGATTTGCCTACATTGGAGCGACCCGCAAATGCAAATTGAAGCAACGGAAGGCGCAGCGGAGCTTTGGAAAAAGAGCTCACAAATTCTACATCTGCAAAATTTTGTTTTGTCATTCGTTCAATATGGCTTCTGCAATTAAATCACCCATCTTCTGTGTATTTACCTGTTTTCCCCCTGCACTCATTATATCCGGTGTTCTGTATCCTTGTTTTAAGACGGATTCCACCGCCCTTTCTATGGTTTGTGCCTCTAACTCTCTATTTAATCCATACCTCAACATCATGGCTGCAGATTCAATCTGAGCGATAGGATTAGCGATGCCTTGTCCTGCAATATCTGGTGCGGAACCGTGTATGGGTTCAAACATACCTACGGAGCTACCAACAGATGCAGAAGGAAGCATGCCGATGGAGCCGGTGAGCATAGATGCTTCATCAGACAAAATATCTCCGAATATATTTCCAGCTACAATAACATCAAATTGTTTTGGGTATCTTACCAATTGCATAGCTGCATTGTCTACATACATATGATTCAACTCTACATCAGTATAATCTGTTGATATCTCATTTGCTGTATCTCTCCACAGTTGAGAAGATTCCAGTACATTTGCCTTATCTATACTGGTAACCTTTTTTCTCCTCTTTCTGGCAATGTCAAATGCCAATCTTACAATTCTTTCTATTTCACTTTTTTTGTAAGATAGTGTATTTATACCTATTTTATCTTTGTTGGGTAAATTGAATACACCTTTTGGTTTGCCGAAGTATATACCACTGGTGAGTTCTCTCACTACCATAATATCTATATCTCTTATTATCTCTCTTTTTAATGTAGAGGCATCTATCAATTCATTAAATACCTTTGCCGGTCTCAAATTCGCAAATGCACCCAGGGCTTTTCTTATACCCAGCAGTCCTGCTTCTGGTTTTTTATCATGAGGCAAATTTTCCCATTTTGGCCCTCCTACCGACGAGAAAAATAAAGCATCAGTTTTCAACACCTTTTCTATAGTTTCCTCTGGCAGTGGCGTGTCAAACCTATCAATAGCGCATCCGCCTACATATACTTCAATATAACTAAATTTATGGTTAAATTTCTCCCCTATGATATTTAATATCTTTATACCTTCTTCCGCTATCTCTGGTCCTATTCCATCTCCTTTCATTACAGAAATATTAAAGTCCATCTATATCTCCTTTAATAACTTTTTAGCGTAGCTTTCCAATCCCCCTAAGCTTACCAACTCCTGCATAAATGGTGGAAGAGGTAAGGCATGAAATATCTCACCTGTTGATATATTTTTTATCTCACCTGTTGATATATTCACTTCAACAATATCTCCTTCTTTTATTTTATCTGTTTCTTTGCATTCAAATAGCGGCAATCCGATATTAAATGAATTCCTGTAAAATATGCGGGCAAAACTCTTTGCTATAATACAAGCTATGCCTGAGGCTTTTATAGAAATGGGCGCATGTTCTCGGGAAGAACCGCAGCCAAAATTTTCTTCGGCAACAATAATATCTCCTTTTTTTACCTTTTTTGCGAAATTCAGGTTTATATCTTCCATACAATGTTTAGCAAGCTCTTTCTCGTCGGATGTATTTAAGTAACGAGCAGGAATAATAACGTCCGTATCTACATTGTTTTTAAATTTCCATACCTTTCCTTTCATTTATTCCTCCTAAAGTTCATCTGGACTTCCTATTTTTCCTAAGACAGCGGATGCGGCAGCAATGGCTGGATTGGATAGATATACATAGGCCTCGGGGCTGCCCATTCTTCCCACAAAGTTTCTGTTGGTGGTAGATATGGCTACCTCTCCAGATGCCAAAACACCCATATGTCCACCCAAACAAGGTCCACAGGTGGGGGTAGAGACGACAGCACCTGCATCTAAAAATATATCAAACAATCCTTCTTTTAAAGCCTGTCTATATATGAGAGGGGTAGAAGGGATGATGATCAATCTTACATGTTTATCTCTTTTTCTTCCCTTTAATATCTTTGCGGCAATCCTTAAATCAGACAATCTTCCATTTGTACAGGAGCCGATGAATGCTTGATCTATTTTTATATCTTTTTTCATTACTTCTGAAATGGGTTTTGCATTTTCAGGAAGATGTGGAAATGCTACCTGGGGTTCAATAATTGAGACATCTATCTCTATTATATCATCGTATTCTGCATCTCCATCACTTTTGTAGAACATCCCTTCTTTTATACCGACTACATTTAAATATTCTTTTGTTATATCATCTGGTTCAACAATAGCTGTTTTTCCTCCTGCCTCAATAGCCATGTTGCACATGGTGAACCTATCATCCATAGGGAGATTTCTAATAGCAGGACCTGAAAATTCCATTGCCTTGTATAATGCGCCGCTTACCCCAATCTTCCCTATGGTGTATAAAATAAGGTCTTTCCCCATAACCCATTTCCCTCTCTTGCCCTCATAGATGAATTTTATGGTGGGTGGCACTTTAAACCATAACATTCCGGTGGCAAAGGCAAATCCAATGTCTGTGCTTCCTACGCCGGTGGCAAACGCACCCAATGCACCTCCTGTGCAGGTGTGAGAATCTGCTCCTGTAATTAACATTCCCGGTTTTATTAGTCCTTTTTCTGGTAAAAGGACATGTTCGATGCCTACATCCCCCACCTCCCAATAATGAGGAATGTTATTTTGTTCTGCAAATTCTCTGACTATCTTGCATTGTTCGGCAGATTTTATATCCTTATTGGGTGTAAAGTGGTCGGGGATAAGGGATATTTTTTCTCTATCATATAATTTTCCACCGATTCTTTTGAGAAAATCTATGGAGATGGGGGCGGTAACATCATTGGCAAATGCCAAATCCACACGGGCGAGTATGATTTCTCCTACATTTATATTCCCTTTGACAATATGGTGCTGTAAAATCTTTTGTGCAATTGTTAAGCTCATTTTACACTCCTTTTTCTTTTACTTGGGCATCTATTACTGCAATTGCTGTTAGATCAACGATAAAATCTGGAGAAGAGCCCATCTCCAATATATGTGCCGATTTTTCCAATCCCACTAAGATGGGGCCAATGGGGTGAAAATCACCCATTTTATATACTAACTTATAAGCGATATTTGCTGAATTCAAATCGGGAAATATAAGCACATTGGCATCTTTTCCTTTTAGATTGTTAAATGGGTAAAATTTATCTCTCAGGATTCTGTCTACTGCAATGTTTGCCTGCATTTCCCCATCCATTGTTAATGAAGGCTGAAGTCTTCCTATTATTTTTGTGGCTTTTCTTACCTTATCCACCTGTGGGTATTCTCTGTTACTGCCAAAGTTGGAAAAGGAAAGCATTGCTATTACTGGTTCTGTATTTGTAATTTCTTTGCAGAGATTAGCTGTTTCTATGGCGATGCAAGCTAGTTGTTCCGCTGATGGTTCAATAATCATTGTCGTGTCTGCCAAGAAGTAAACTTTATTTCTTATGATCAGCATATATACACCCGCCGCCACATTGTCTTTTTTTGCTCCTATAATTTTCAAGATAGCTCCAGCTACATAGGGATAGTTATGAGGTTCACCTGCAACTATGGCATCTGCATCACCAAGCTTTACCATCATCGCGCCAAAAAAGTACCGTCTGTATTTTATAAGGCGTTCGGCTTCTTTGTAGGTGATACCTTTTCTCTCTCTTAATTTAAAGTATTCCCTAATATATTTATCCGTATTTTTAGATGTAAATGGATCTATTATTTCCACTTTTTCCAATAGGCTTCTATGAATATCTAATTCCTTCAATCTTTTCTCTATATTTTCTCTTTCCCCTAAAAAAATAGGATGAGCAATGCCTTCATCTGTAATAATCTTTATTGCTCTCAGTATTTCCTCTTCCTCGCTATCCGGAAAAACCACCTTTTTTGGATTTTCCTTTGCCCTGTTGTATATGGAACGGGTTATTATTCTTACTTTATCTATGCGCGCCTCTAATTCTTCCTTATATTTTTTTTCCTCTATCTTTTCAATCTGGGCCACACCGGATGAAATGGCTGCTTTTGCCACTGCTGGTGCAACATATTCCAACGCTCGCGGGTCGAAAGGCTTGGGTATGATGTAGTCTGGCCCAAACTTTAGCTTCTTTAATCCGTATGCTTTTAAAACAGATTCCGGAACATCTTCTTTTGCTAATGTTGCTATTGCTTTTGATGCTGCTATCATCATTTCATGGTTTATGGTTGTTGCCCTTGCATCTAATGCTCCCCGAAATATAAAAGGGAAAACCAGAACATTGTTTATCTGATTGGGATAATCAGACCTTCCTGTGCCTACTATGGCATCTGGACAGGCATCTTTTACCTCTTCGTAATCTATTTCTGGAATGGGATTTGCCATGGCGAAGATAATGGGTGGTTTTCCCATCGTCCTTACCATCTCTTTATTAACGATATGAGGAGCAGAGACTCCCAAAAATGCATCTGCTCCTCTCATTGCCTGTTCTAAGGTGCGGGCTTGTGTTTCTGCGGCAAACTTTTCCTTATATGGATTCATACCTTCTTTTCTACCTTTATAGATCACACCCTTACTATCACAAACGATGATTTCATTTGCACCTAATCTTTTAAAATAATTGGCACATGCCAGTCCTGCTGCCCCTGCACCACTTACAACAATTTTTATATTTCTAATATCTTTGTGTGCAATTTCCAATGCATTTAATAGAGCTGCTCCCGTTATAGTGGCTGTGCCATGCTGGTCATCGTGGAAAACGGGAATATTCATTATCTCTTTCAGTTTCTCTTCAATGTAGAAACATTCCGGTGCTTTTATATCTTCTAAGTTTACGGCTCCAAATGTAGGCTCTAATCTTTTGACGGTGCATATCAGCTCATCAGGGTCTTCTGTATCTAATTCTATATCAAAGACATCCACATCGGCGAATTTTTTAAACAAAACACCTTTTCCTTCCATGACCGGTTTTGCGGCTAACGCTCCGATGTTTCCCAAGCCTAAAACAGCAGTGCCATTGGTGACTACGGCCACCAGGTTTCCTTTAGCGGTATATTTAAATGCATCTAACGGGTTTCCCTCCACTGCCGAGCATACAAATGCTACCCCGGGAGTATAAGCCAAACCCAAGTCCCTTTGTGTTTTAAAGGGTTTCGTGGCAATAACCTCTATTTTCCCTGGTCTTCCTGCTTCATGATAAATTAGTGCTTCTTTTTCATCTAAGTTTTGCGATTTCATTATTTCCTCCACATTATATTCATGTTTATTGAAAATCTAATATATCATAAAAGGTTTATTAGCAAAAGTGTATTTTAAAATAGCTAAGCTTTTCCTTGACAAAAATTGATGCCAAGTATATCTTCGTTACACTAAAGGGGTTTTATAGTGATTCAATCCTTACCTGGGTTTAAAGACATTTTACCTAACGAAACAAGGAAATGGCAATTTGTAGAAAATATATGCAGGGATATTTTTGAGTCTTTTGCCTATCAAGAGATTAGAGTCCCTATATTGGAAAAAGCACAATTATTTTCTCGCAGTGTAGGCAATGATACGGATATTGTGCAGAAAGAGATGTATACCTTTAAGGATAAAAGTGACCAGTTTGTTACATTAAGACCGGAAGGCACAGCTTGTGTAGTAAGAGCGCTTATACAACATAATTTAATTCATGAGGGTATGTATAAATTTTATTATATTGCACCTATGTTCCGCTATGAGCGTCCTCAAAGAGGTAGGTTTAGAGAATTTCATCATTTGGGAGTAGAGGCATTCGGAGACTCTTCCCCTTATGTAGATGCAGAAATAATGGAGATGAATATAGAGATATTAAAGAGATTGAACATGGATGTTAGAGCAGAGATAAACAATATCGGTTGCAGAAAATGCAGGCCTTTGTATACTAAGGTGTTAAGAGAATATTTGATGGGGGAAAAAGAACTTTTATGTGAGGATTGTCAGCGAAGGTTAGATACAAATCCTCTGCGTATATTAGATTGTAAAAAAGAATCGTGCAAAAAGATTACAGCTTCTGCACCGTCTATATTGGATTATACCTGCGACGAATGCAGAAATCATTTTAACGAAGTTCAGAGATTGCTCACCAAGATGAATATAGATTTTGTGGTTAACGAGAAAATAGTGCGGGGTTTGGATTATTATACAAGTTTTGTTTTTGAGATTATCAGTGATAAACTGGGTGCGCAGGGAACGGTATCGGCTGGCGGAAGATACAATGATTTGGTGGAAGAGTTGGGAGGCAGTCCCACTCCTGCCTGTGGTTTTGCGGCTGGCGAAGAGAGGGTTATTGAACTTTTTGATTATAAGGAAGATGACAAATTTGTAGATGCTGTAGTCATCCCAATAGGCAAAGATGCAATCGATTTTTCTTTTCTCTTAACTGAGGATTTAAGGAAAAAATATATAAAGAGCGAATTTATCTCCTCGGGAAGTTTAAAATCTGCTTTGAGGAAAGCGAATAAATGGAAGGCAAAATGGGTTTTAATCATTGGAGATGAGGAGATAAAGGAAAACACGGTTAGTTTAAGAGATCTGGAAAGGTCTGTGCAGAAAAAGGTAAAAGTAGAAAATATAATATCTGTAATAAGGCAGGGGTTGAATGAGTAAAGGAGTTAAGGGGTTTGTAAGAACTCACTGGTGTGGAGATCTAACAAAAGGTTTAGTAGGGAAGGAAGTTACGCTTTGTGGATGGGTGCAAAGCCAGAGAGATCACGGCGGTATTATATTTATAGATTTGAGAGATAGAGAAGGGATAGTTCAAACTGTTTTTGATTCCGAGACAAGTGAAAAATGCAAGTTTGCTCATAAGATACATAACCAATATTGTATAGCAATGAGAGGTAAGGTGGAAATGAGACCCCCAGGGACCACTAATCCTCATTTAAAAACAGGCGAGATAGAGATTTTGGTTTCCGATTTTGAAATTCTTTCTACCTCTTTATCCACTCCATTTTTGATAGAAGATGATGTAAAAGCGGGAGAAGATATAAGGCTTAAGTATAGATACCTGGATTTGAGAAGACAGAAGATGCAGAGAAACATTATTATTAGATATGAGGTTGTTAAAGCAGCAAGAGACTTTTTAGACAAACAAGGATTTATAGAGGTAGAAACTCCTATTTTAACAAAAAGCACGCCGGAGGGAGCGAGGGATTATCTCGTTCCCAGCAGGGTAAATCCAGGTAAGTTTTATGCCCTTCCTCAATCTCCACAATTATTTAAACAGCTCTTGATGGTTTCAGGTTTTGAAAGATATTTTCAAGTTGCTCGTTGTTTTAGAGATGAGGACTTGCGGGCAGATAGACAGCCAGAATTTACACAGATAGACATGGAGATGTCATTCATTGGAGAGGATGACATTATGGAGATCTGTGAAGGTTTGATGAAAACGATATTTAAAAAAACAAAAGGTATAGATTTAGCAACACCGTTTAAAAAAATTAGTTATTTGGAAGCGATGGAAAGATTTGGCACAGACAAGCCCGACATGCGTTTTTTATTAGAGTTAAAGGATATTACAGATATTGCCAAAGAATGCAGATTTAAGGTATTTAGAGAAGTGGTAGAAAAGGGCGGTGTAGTTAAGGGAATTAATGCCAGGGGATGTGTAAATTTTTCCCGTAAGGATATTGAAGAATTGGAAAAAGAGATAGCACCGTTTGGCGCAAAGGGCCTGGCATGGATAAAGATAAAGAAAAATGAATTGGGGTCTCCTATAATTAAATTTTTTTCAAAACAGGAGATAGATAAAATTATATCCAGATTGGATGGAAAAGTGGGAGATGTCCTATTTTTTGTAGCAGATAAAAAGGATATTGCCTGCAGTAGTTTAGCTAATTTGAGATTATCTTTGGCAAACAAACTGAATTTAATAAAACAGAATACCTATGATTTTGTATGGGTATTGGAGTTTCCATTGTTAGAATGGGATGATGAGGGAAGAAGACATGCATCGGTTCATCATCCTTTTACCTCTCCCATAGAGGAGGATATACCATTATTGGATAAAGAACCGTTAAAAGTGAGGTCTCGTGCCTATGATTTGGTATTGAATGGTGTAGAGATAGGAGGAGGAAGCATAAGAATACATCAACCACATTTTCAGAAAAAGATATTTGAGATTTTGAAAATAGGTGAGGAAGAGGCACAAGAGAAATTTGGATTTTTGTTAGAAGCTCTGAAATATGGTGCTCCTCCTCATGGGGGTATTGCCTTTGGATTGGACAGGTTGGTGATGGAGATCACAGGTGCAGGTTCCATCAGGGATGTTATTGCTTTTCCCAAAACACAGAGAGCAATATGTATGCTCACCGGTGCTCCAGATAGTGTAAAAAAAGAGCAATTGAGAGAATTGAAGATAAAGGTGATGGGCGATGTAGGGATTGAACCTACGACCTCTGCCGTGTGAAGGCAGCGCTCTTCCACTGAGCTAATCGCCCGCATGTAAAAAATAAATGAATGTAGCTTGTTTGTCAAGGAAATGACAAAGTCATTTCCTTGCAATTACTAAAGTAATTGTCAAGGAGGTTAAAATGATAGAGAAAACAGAAAAGATATGGTTCAATGGAAAATTTGTTCCCTGGGATGAGGCAAATGTCCATGTTCTCACCCATACATTGCATTATGGTTTGGGGGTGTTTGAGGGAATTCGTGCTTACAAAACAGAGAAAGGAACAGCTGTGTTTAGATTGGATGAACACATAAAAAGGTTTGTCAACTCTGCACATATCTTCAACATTGATCTTCCTTACACCTACGATGAACTAATGAAAGCATCTATAGAAACGATGAGGATAAATAAACTGAAAGAAGGTTATATAAGGCCGATTGCATTTATTGGTTATGGGGATATGGGTCTTTACCCCCAGTCAAACAGAATAGAGGTAGCTATTGCCGTATGGCCCTGGGGTGCATATTTGGGAAAAGAGGCATTGGAAAAAGGAGTGAGAGTGAGAATCTCTTCATATAGTAGAAGTTCCGTTAATGCTATGATGACCAAGGCTAAATCCTGTGGAGGGTATGTGAATTCTCAGTTGGCAAAATGGGAAGCGGTGAGAACAGGATATGATGAGGCAATAATGCTGGACAGCGAGGGGTATGTTTCGGAAGGCAGCGGAGAATGCGTGTTTATAGTAAGAAATGGCATAATTAAAACTACACCCTTGACTTCTATTTTAGAAGGTATTACCCGTAATTCAATTATAGAAGTGGCAAAGACATTGGGCTATGAGATAAGGCAAGAAAGATTCACAAGGGATGAGATGTATATTTCTGATGAGGCATTTTTTGCAGGCACGGCAGCGGAGATTACACCAATCAGAGAGATAGACGGAAGAACAGTCGGTGTTGGTAGAAGAGGCCCAATAACAGAAAAATTACAGAGTATATTTTTTGATATAGCACGCGGAAAGAAGAAAGAGTTTGAAAAGTGGCTCTTCTATGTATGAAATCTATCTTATTGATGGCAGTTTTCTTGCTTACCGTTCTTACTATGCATTAAAGACGCTTTCCTCTAAACAGGGAATACCTACGGGAGCGATATTTGGCTTTGTGCGCACCATCATTTCCTTTTTAGAGGAGAAAAATCCTGTATATGCGGTCTGTGCTTTTGATACTCCTGTTCCTACCTTCAGACATAAAGCATTTAAAGCATACAAGGCAAATAGACCGCCAACTCCCCCTGATCTACAGGCACAGATCCCCATTATAAAAGAGATAATAGCTAATTTAGGGATAAATGTAATTGAGAAAGATGGATTTGAAGCCGATGACATAATAGCCACATTGTGTAAATATCTTCCTCCTTCATCTCATATATACATCGTGACATCGGATAAAGACCTTATGCAGTTAGTAAAGGAAAAAATAAAATTATATGACCCGTTTAATGACATTGTTTATGATAAGGATAAAGTTAAGCAAAAATTGGGTATCTACCCCCATCAGGTAGCGGACTATTTAGCTTTGGTTGGAGATAAGGTGGATAATATTCCAGGAGTAAAGGGCATTGGTAAAAAGACGGCGGTTGATTTGCTCAATCGTTTTCAAAATATAGAAGGTATAATTCAACATTTGAATGAAATTCCGCCGAAGATTAAAAAGTCACTTGTCGAATCTAAAGAAAAATTAGGCGATTACAAAAAACTTACCTTGTTGGATGATAATGTTCCTATTTCTGCAGATTTGCAAGGGTTGCATGTTGAAAAATGGAGTAAAGAGAAGTTAAGGTCTATATTTGAAGATTTGAATTTCAGTTCTCTTATGAAATATTTGAATGCTGAACATGAAAAAAGCGACAAAGGGAAGGAGGTTGCTCTCCTGTGTGATGAAAAATGCACTTTAATAACAACAGAAACAGAAAAAGAGGTTCCACCCTGTGATGTAAATGATGCAATTCGTGATATAGATGAGGTAATTGTCTATGATGCAAAATCCGTTATGCATAAAATAGGCGATTTAAAAAAACCGTTTTTTGATATTAAAGCTGGTATCTATCTTTTAAACTCTGACACACAGGGAGAAATAAAAAACATAACATTTTTGTTAAAAGATTCTCTTTGTCCAGATTTTTTGAAATTATCCTTATCTGAGAAGTTATTTCGCCTTTACCCGGTGGTAAAAGAAAAAATTCATAAATTAGATATGGATAAGTTATTTTATGAAATTGAACAGCCCTTAGAATTTGTTATATACAATATGGAAAAAGATGGTATAAGAGTAGATACAGACTATCTCCTACATCTGAAAAATGATCTTATTCAGGAAGAAGAATCTACAAAAAACAACATTTTTGCACTAAGTGGAAAGAGATTTAATATCAATTCTACTAAAGAGCTGCAGGATGTTTTATTTAAATCTTTAGGTTTAAAGCCTGCTAAAAAGATAAAGACAGGTTTTTCTACGGACAGTGAAACATTGTTTGAACTGGCAAAGAAGCACGAACTGCCCGCATATATATTACAGTATAGAACCATACAGAAACTTCTTAATACTTATGTCGAACCCTTGTTAAATTTGGCAGATGAAGAGGGGAGGGTGCATACCACATTCAATTTAACAGCAACTTCTACTGGCAGACTTTCTTCTTCTAATCCTAATTTGCAAAATATACCCATTGGTGATACATTTCCTGAGGATTTGAGAAAAGCGGTGGTAGCTAAAGATGGATATAGTATTATTTGCTCAGATTATTCGCAGATTGAATTGAGAATTATGGCGGCTCTTTCGCAAGATGAAGAACTTATTTCTCTTTTTAGACAAAATAAAGATATGCACAACGAGGTGGCATCTCATCTTTTCGGTGTAAAACAACAGATGGTTACATCTTCTATGAGGCGCATTGCAAAGACAATAAATTTTGGCATTATGTATGGAATGGGAGCAAACAGACTGAGAAAAACTTTAAATATTTCTTTAAATGAGGCAAAATTACTTATTGAAAGATATTTCTCTCGTTTTCCAAAGGTAAAATCATATATTGAGGGAACTATTCAATTTACAAGAAAAAATGGGTATGTAAAGACATACTTTGGTAGGAGGAGATATTTTCATTATACAGGGAATGCTGAGCAGAGGAAGGCAGTCAATGCACCTATCCAGGGAACAGCTGCAGATATTATAAAAATAGCAATGGTAAGACTTTTTGAACGATTAAAAAAATATAGGGGAAGAGCACGAATTGTTTTGCAGGTGCATGATGAATTGTTATTAGAGGTAGAAGATGAAATAATAAAAGAGGTGAAAGAAATTACTAAAATTGCAATGGAAGACATAGATTTTCCCATTCCATTAAAGGTAAATATAGGGGTGGGAAAGAATTGGACAGAGGCAAAAGTTTGATTATGAGGAGG
>JAGGSB010000051.1 GCA_021159305.1 Deltaproteobacteria bacterium
TGAAGGGTGTTCACTTTTAATCTTTAAACAGTTCACTTTTAAAATTTAGCTAACATAAATCGAATTGCCTCATCAAAGAAAGAATATTCGCCACAGATTATCACAGATTATACTGAGCCCAAACTCTCCAACTCTCAAGCTATGGTATTTCCACTTACCGCGACTATGAGAAAAGTCCTTGTCTTTTACATTTGTGTATGTCTGTGTTCATCCGTGGCTAATATTTTTCCTTTCTTGCTTCAGATACTGTGATAAAGACCCTGTGTAGTATAGCAAGCTACTACACAGGGTAAAATCCAGTGGTAATCCAGAGGCTAATAATTCTTTTTTCTTTTTGAGTGAGCAAAAAGTAAGGATAAGTTAATCAGTAGGATTCCCTTTTTTCTGTCATAAAAACCTCCAGTTTTTACGACCAAACCTGCGATTTGTGTCATAAAATTCTAAGGGAATTTTTACGACCAAACCTGCGGTTTGTGTCATTCCCGTGAAAACATGTCACCCCGTGTTTGACACGGGGACGGGAATCTAAATTAAAATTCCGGATATTTTGCGGCAGGGTTATTTATTTACAATCTTTGAATTTATAACCTACATTTCTTACTGTTTCAATGAAAGAATGGTCCTTATCCTCAATTTTGGCTCTCAGTCTTCTGATACAAACATCCACCGTTCTATCAGTGCCAAAGTAGTCATAACCCCAGATTTCATTGAGCAATCCTTCTCGTGTGAAAACCCTGCCCTTGTTCATTATGAGAACTTTAAGCACTTCAAACTCCTTAAAGGTCAAAAAAATGCGCTTTCCTTTCAGTAAAACCTCATATTTAGTCAAATCTATAAATAGGTCATTGCATTTAATTATTCCCTTATCGCTTATATTTTTCGTCCGCCATAAGATCTGCTTGATTCTCAGTATCATTTCCAGAAAATTGGGGGGTTTTAAAATGAAATCGTCTATTTTTGTGATGTTCAGGGATTGTACCATTTCTTTTGAAACAATGGCAAGAATAGGCACATCATAATCCTTTTTGAGTTTCTCGACAAATTGCAGCATTTTCTCAAAATCAATATCCACCAGAAAGATATCGGGTGATTTTGAAGAGATAAAATCAGGTGTTATTCTATTTTGATGAATAAGAAAAGAATCAAAATCACTTTGGGAAAGTTTCACATTAAGCTCCTTTGTTTCTTCATCTTCTCCTATTACAATTACCTTTGCTAACATAACTACATTATGTTGACATATTAGTGAAATGATGTCAAACCACACAAAAATAATTTAACGCTTAACAACTGCCTTTGGCAGTTGCAAGGAAAATTTTGTCAAAATTTTCCTTGACAAGATAGATTAGTTTCATATAATTAGCTTTACCTAATAAAATAAGGAGGATAAAAGGTGAGGTTGACTGAAGTTGAGCCAGAAACTAAAGTAACAGTAGAAAAAATAGAAGCCGGCTCTGAGGCTAAAAATTACTTAAAGGATCTGGGAATTGAAGAAGGTACAACACTTACAGTGATGACCACTGAGCCTTCGCGTGTGAAAACAGGACCTATTTCCATAAAGATTGGAGGAAAGGATGTAGTTTTAGGTTTGGGATGGGCAGATAAAATATACATAGAAAAGGATAATAACATTTTACCTGTTTTAGAATTGGAAAAAGGAGAAAAGGGAACAGTTAGTCGCATTGAGTGTGGAAAATTTTTGAAGGATTGGTTCTCTCAAATTGGCATTGAAGAAAAAAAGGAAATTGAGTTCTTGGGACATCTTCCTGATGATACTTTGGTGTTTGATGTTGATGACAATGAGATAAAGTTGGGAGAAGGTCAAGCATCTAAGTTCTTAGTAGAATATGAGAATGAAACTATTCAAGTTAACAGTCTTAAGGAAGGAAACGGTGGAAAAATAAGCAAAATATTTAGTGGAACTAAATTCACGGAAAAACTTAAAAATATTATGCAAGGGAAAACAATAACACTGGTAAGGAGAGAGACTTCTGCTCCTGCTCCAATTAAAGGAAATTATGTTGTTGCAAAGATAGGGGAACAATTAATAACTATCGGCAAAGGTTTGGCGGAAAAAATTCAAGTTACTTATTTTTAGGAGGGATACATGACACAAATCGTAGGTTTGAGCCGTAAAAAAGGAGGTTTTATGAAAAAAAGATTTATCAGTTTGGTTGCAGCAGCAGCGTTGGTAGGCGGAATGGTAGCTGTAGGCAGTGCACAGGCAGGAACAGTTACTACCTCAGGAGATACAAATATCTCTGTGTATGGTGAGGTAAGGGCAGATTTTACCTGGAGTAAGAAGATGTATGATAACACAGCAGTGTGGAACAATATGGCTAAAAAATCATCAGATGGTGGAGCAACTCAAGCAAAGCAGAACAAGACAAACTTCCATTCTACTGCAAATCT
>JAGGSB010000052.1:0-2500 GCA_021159305.1 Deltaproteobacteria bacterium
CTATTAAAACATATTAAAACAAGGTGTGTTTCTGGAAAGGTGCATAATATATCAAGTTTAAAAAACCCATTTGAATATAATCAAAACAAAAACCAAACCTAATGCAAAGTTACCCTATGGTTACCCCAAAGAAATAATCAACAAAAAAACCTACCTTCGATTTTTCTTGAAATTGGCTTTAACATAGGCTTGAGGATGGTGCCGGGAGGCGGAATCGAACCACCGACACAGGGATTTTCAGTCCCTTGCTCTACCGACTGAGCTATCCCGGCAATAATGGAGCTGACGGGTTTCGAACCCGTAACCTCTACGCTGCCAGCGTAGCGCTCTCCCAACTGAGCTACAGCCCCATTGACCCAAATTCTATGGAAATTTTTCTATGTGTCAAGGCGTTAAAAAGAACTTGTCAACACAATATTTCACTAACAACCGCGCATTTTCGCTAGCGAATTTCTTCCCCCTTCTACACTTAAAATCACACGATTTTTATGCTGAAAAGTGAGAAAGTTGCTTACTTCTCTTGGGATGTCTCAACTTCTTTATGGCTTTTGCCTCTATCTGCCTTACCCGTTCTCTAGTTACACCCAACACCTTACCTACTTCCTCCAGGGTATGTTCACCATCCTCTCCAATTCCAAATCTCATCCTCAAAACTCTTTGTTCCCGCTCCGTCAGTGTTCCCAACACCTCATCTATCTTCTCCCTCAAATTAGTATCTATAGCAGTATTCAGAGGGGACCTGGTATGCATATCCTCTATAAAATCTTCCAGGTGAGCATCTTCTTCGTCGCCAATAGGTGTTTCTATTGAAACAGGTTCTTTGGCAATCTTCATTATCGCTCTTACTTTATCTAAAGGTACCTGCAAGTAACCAGCGATCTCTAAAGGAGAAGGTTCTCTGCCCAATTTCTGCAACAGAAATTTAGAAGTTCTCACGATTTTATTTATTGTTTCTATCATATGTACAGGAATTCTAATTGTTCTTGCCTGATCCGCTATGGCACGAGAAATAGATTGCCTTATCCACCAGGTAGCATATGTAGAAAATTTAAAACCCTTGTGATAATCAAATTTATCAACTGCTTTCATCAAACCAATATTACCCTCCTGAACAAGATCCAAAAATGGAAGCCCCCTATTCAAATATTTCTTAGTAATGCTTACCACCAATCTTAAGTTAGAACGAACCATTTTATTTTTTATCTCTTGTTTCCTATATTCATGAGTTTCCATTTGCGAAAGGAGCATGTCCAATGCTCCTTTCTCTAAATCATCATCTTGTCTTTGAATTCTCTCTTTAAGATCAGAAATTACACTATTTATATATTTGTCACAAAAAGAAATATTTACCAAACATTCCACAATTTGATTTTTTAGCAAATGTGCCTCTCCATTATTTTTATACATCCAATATCTATCCAACAAATTCTTCAGTTGATCCAGCAAATGCAGTATCTTTTCTTGACAAGACTCCTCGGTTTCAGCAAAATCACTATTTTCTACACAGTCAAACACATCTCTCAACTTCACATCGCCTTTATTCAGTTGCTCTTGAAGATGAAAAATAATATCTTTAAAAAAGGGTATATCCACCAGGCAATTCAAGATTCCAATTTTCTCATTCTCAATATTCATAGCTATTTCAATTTCCTCTTCTCTTGAAAGGAGGGAAATCTCTCCCATTTCTCTTAAGTACATGCGAATAGGGCTTTTTGTCTCTGCTTCCTCGTCAGAAAACACTATTCGCTCCTTTATTTTCTTTTCCCCTATCTTTTCCTTCGCTTCTTCAGGTTGTGCTACATCCACGATATTAATATCTAAATTATGACAGAGAATAAATAATTTATCTATCTCTTCTACAGAAATCCCTTCTGGTAGAAGAGCATTTATTTCATCATAAGTTATACAACCATTCTCCTTACTTTTGCTCAACAGCTCTCTGCCAATTTCTGGTCCCAACAAACCATCGCTACTACTCATATTAAAACCTCCGCCAATTCCATATTACACAAATTTAGTAGAAGAAAGTAAGGTGTCAAGTCAGACTTACTTTTTAGTATTTTTTTTGCTATAATGAAAACAGTAATGAAGGTTGACCTATTTAACTACCATTTGCCATTATCTTTCATAGCACAACACCCAAAGAAAGAAAGAGATGGTTGCAAACTCTTAACATATAATAGAAAAACAAAACAAATAACACATGGCATATTCAAAGATATTATAAATTATATTTCCCCAGGCGATCTTCTCATACTCAATGACACAAAGGTAATTCCAGCCAGACTATTTGGTAAAAAGAAAACAGGAGGAAGAGTAGAAATATTCCTTGTGGAAAAAATCGCTCCTAATATTTACAAAGCTTTAACCAAAGGTAAATTAAAAGAAAAAACAACGGTAACACTAAAAAACGGCATTCAGGCTCAAATCTATAAAAAAGGAGAGGAAAGTATTGTATCCCTTGATTATAAAGGAAACTTTGATGAAACTTTAGATGAAA